>VGJA01000080.1 GCA_016867655.1 Candidatus Altarchaeales archaeon
TAATACTTTGAAGTTTTTTCGTCTGCTCCTGCAGGTCTTGGGTTGTATTCTATTATCCTTCTTCTGTGGGTTCACCATTTTTTGTTGATTTTTTTGTGGGTGTATTTTCTGGCGTTTTTTCCGATGTAGTGCCTAACCACCTGTCCATTGCCTTCCAGAACATACTTATAAGTCGTGAGGCCTTCCAATCCTACAGGCCCTCTCGCATGAAACTTGTTAGTGCTAATGCCCACTTCAGCGCCCAAACCATATCTATAGCCGTCTGCAAAACGAGTTGAACAGTTGTGCATTACGCTGGAGCTGTCGACTTCTTGCAGGAATTTTCTCGCATTCTTTTTGCTTTCAGTCAATATTGCATCAGTGTGATGGCTGCCATACTTGTTGATGTGCTCTATTGCTTCTTCCACGCCTGAAACCACTTTTATTGAAATAATAAGGTCGTTGTATTCAGCATGCCAGTCCTCTACAGTTGCTTTTTTGGTCTTGAAGCCTGCAAGAATCTTTTTGGCTTTGTCGTCCACCCTCAACTCAACCCCCGCCTTGATGTATTCCACTGCCATCTTGGGCAGGAATCTGTCTGCAATCTTTTCATCCACCAAAAGAGTTTCTATGGCATTGCAGACTGCAGGATACTGCACCTTGGCGTCAAAACACACATTGACGGCAGAGTCTATTTTCGCGTCTCTGTCCACGTAGGCATGGCAGATGCCTTCAGAATGCCCCAAAACGGGAATCTTGGTGTTGTTTTGTATGTATTCAACAAGACTCCTGCTGCCTCTTGGAATGATCAAGTCTATGTATTCTTTCAGCGCAAGCATTTCTTTTATGTCTTTTCTGGTTTCAACCAACTGCAGCCAGCCTGCAGGCACACCAGCTTTTTCAGACGCTTCCTTAATCAACTGGTAGAGTATTTTATTCGAGTTGGCTGCCTCACTGCCGCCCTTGAGGATGACAGCATTGCCAGACTTCAAACAGAGGGATGTTATCTGTGGAATTACGTCAGGCCTGGACTCGAAGATAAAGCCGATGACGCCAATTGGTGTGGAAACTTTGTAGAGTATCAAGCCTTTGTCCAATTCTGTTGCAGACAACGTTTTTCCAACAGGATCCTCCAGTCTTGCAACGCTTTTGACATATCCTGCCATGCCTTCTATTTTTTCTGAACTCAACTCCAGCCTTGCAAGCATTGCCCTTGGCATGCCAGCTTTCTCCGCATTCCTAACGTCTATATCATTTGCCTCAAGAATTTTTTGCTTGTTGCTTGAGATGGCCTCTGCTATCGTCAAAAGCGCCTTATTTTTCACCTTAGTTTGCAAGCATGCTGAATTCAGGAATGCCTTCCTGGCCATCAAAGCTTTTTCCAAAACTGTTTTCATTTTCAGGTTAAAACCATGTTGCATCTGGAAACCACTTCATTCGAACCCTTACAGCCCAAAACTCTGGCTATCTCGGAAGTCTTTTTGCCTGCAATCCGCTCCACATCAACATTCGAGTAATTGGTTATCCCTCTTGCTACGTCCAACTTATTTTTGTCCACTATGCTCACCGTGTCGCCCTTCTTGAAATTACCTTCCACTTTCACTATGCCAGAGGGCAAGAGACTGCAACCTTTCTCCAAAAGCGCCTTCCTGGCACCGTCGTCCACCACAATCTTGCCTTTGACTTTCGAAGTAAAGCAAATCCAGTGCTGTCTGTCAGACAGCTTGCCGGAGGCTTTAAACAAAGTAGAGTCTTCTGAAACCAAGGAGTCTTTGCCCAAAGAAGTGACTATCATTGATATTCCAGCCTGCATTGTTTTTCTGGCAGCCTGCAATTTGGTTTTCATGCCGCCCCTGCCTAAAGCAGAAGTTCCACCACAATATTCTTCTATCTCCCTTGTGATCTTCTCCACAACCGGAATCAACTCCGCTTTTTTATTCTCCTTTGGATCGCCAGCATGCAAGCCAGACTCTGAAATCAAAACCAAAAGGTCAGCTTCCATGTTGACCGCAACCAAAGCTGAAAGGTTGTCATTGTCACCCAACTTTATTTCATCCACAGCAACAGTATCATTCTCGTTTATGACTGGAATGACGTTCATTTTGAGCAAAGTGTTTATGGTATTCCTCAAGTTCAGGTATCTGTTCCTCTCCTCAAAGTCTTCGTAAGTCAGCAAAACCTGCGCAACCGTTTGGTCATACTCGCCAAAACACTTTCCATAAGACTTCATCAACTCATTCTGGCCGACAGCTGCAGTAGCCTGCAACATCTTGACGTCCCTAGGCCTCTGCTTCAAATCCAATTTAGACATGCCAGCGCCAATCGCTCCAGAAGAAACCAAAATCAGTTCCTTACCTTCCTTTTTCAAGGCCATCAACCTGTCAACCAAATTCTTAACCTTCCTCACGCTAAGCCTATTGCTCTCGGTGAGATTACTAGTGCCAACCTTCACCACAACACGCCTAGCCTTCCTTAACGCATCCAGTGCATTCATTTCCTACCCTTACTAATGGGAAAAACACGTTAATAACACTACTTTTAGCAGATGATGTAAACACTACTCCAGCAGCCATTTTTCCAGCTCCTCATTCATCCTAAAACGGTCCTTCTCCTTCAAGTCAACCACGATTTTTTCAAGCTCTTTTTTGCTTAACATCTTTTTCATAGCAGCGCGCTTTAGCATCGCCAAAGTCCCAGTGTATTGGACGCCTTTTTCTTTTGCGTGCCTGCGAGCGTCTCTGTCGTCCATAACCGCGATTGCATTCATCTTTAAAGCCAAATTTAAAACGCCTTGCTCGCCTTCATCCAGATTGCCAGCCTGCCTGCTTAGCTTGACTTTCACTATACTAATCCAGCTGTCTCCCTGCTTGCCGGATTTGAATGATACTGCATCCCCCAAACGATTGCCTATCTCGCGGTACACTGTGTCAGGAATGTAGACTTCATGGCCTGAAAGCAGCTTTTTCAGCAGCTTTAATCTGCCTATGTTTATGAAGGCGGACAAGACGCTCGTGTCTAACACTATTTTAGTCATAGTATTTTTCCGGCTACTTGAAGGTCTTCTTCAGCTTCACTCAAACTTTCGGGCCCGCTTCTTATGGGAATCTGGCGTTCAGAAAGGATTTCTTTCATCTTCTCGTAACCCTGGCCTGAAAGCTCTGCAGCCTTGCCCAAGGAGATATCGCCTTTCCGGTACAGTTCAACAGACATTTCAAGATTCTTTTTCCGCAATCCTTCCAAGTACTCTCTCAAAGCTTCTCTGATAAGCTCGCTGCGGTTGTCAAAGAAGCCGCTTTTCACATACAAGTCTGCTTCTTCTTTAATGCGTTCCGGGATTTTGATGTAAATGGGTTCTGACATGTGTATCACCTGTATATTACATATGTAGTGCATATATAAATATGACAAAACAGCTAAAAACAGCTTAATACGCCAAACAACCCATAATAGTAGCAGTAAACCAAAATGAGCGACATTGAAGAAGCTGCGGAAAAGATTGAAGAAGCTGGAAAGGTTGCTGCAGGCGGTCTCTTAGGCATAATACCCGGCATACTGGGATTGTCTCTAACTTTGAAAGGCATTGAATACATGACTAAAGAAGAAGAGAGTAAAGAGTAAACCATCAGGCATACAGTAAAAGATGAAGCTAGCAGTCTTATTCTCAGGAGGCAAGGACTCAAACTACGCGTTATACTGGGCTTTAAACCAGGGGTTTGAAGTAAAGTATTTGGTCAGCGTTATTCCGGAAAGAGATGACAGCTACATGTTCCACAAGCCGTGCATTGAGCATGTTAGAATGCAAGCCAAAGCCATTGGGATACCACTAATACAAGAGAATGTCTCTGGCGTTAAGGAAAAAGAGGTCAGAGAGCTTGAAGACATTCTTGCAAGCCTGCACGTAGACGGAATAGTCTCTGGCGCAGTAGCTTCCGAATACCAGAAAACCAGGATAGACAGCATCTGTGAGAAACTTGGCTTGAAATCGTATGCTCCATTGTGGGGAGTAAACCAGGAGAAAGTCTTGGAAGACATAATAAACGCAGGCTTTGAAGTCATAATCGTGGGAATAGCAGCTGAAGGATTAAGCGAAAAATGGCTGGGCAGAAAAATAAACCACGAAAGCCTGCAAGAACTGAAAAAAATAAGCGAAAAACACGGCATACACCTCGCAGGAGAAGGAGGAGAATACGAAACCTATGTAACAAACGGACCAACATTCAAAAAAAAGATAATAATCAAGGAAACTGAGAAAAAAATGAATACGCCCAACACAGGAACACTAAAAATAAAAAAAGCTGAATTAACCTAGATTCTTGATTTATTTATCTTCTATTCGAATATTTGGGTATGTTAAGGTTGACTGAGCATTTAAGGGAGATTGTTCCTGACCCGGTTAGGCATTGGATTACAGTTGGCAAGGAGTTGGGCGCTCAGAACATGTTTACCATTGGGGAGCCTGACGCGATTCCCAAAGAGATTCTTGAGGTTTATGCTAAGGCTGTTTTTGACGAGGAGTTGTCTGGAAAGGTTAGTTACCCGCCTGTCAAGGGCGAGGATTCTTTAAGAAAATGCATTTTGGATTTGGAGCGTAATTTCAACGTAAACTACAGGGAGGAGGATTTAGAGAGGGTTTATGTTACCGTTGGCGGCTCGCAGGCTTTACAGTTCGCATTCTCTTTGTTCAAGGAGGGCAGCGAAGTTATTGCTTCAATGCCTTGTTGGGGCACTATTTTGAACATGATGGCTCACTCGGGCATTAAGGGAGTTCCTGCTGAATTGTTCAAGGACGGCAGGTTTATTTCCGAGAATGCGAACAATGCTTTGACTGAAAAGACGCAGGCTGTTTACGTTAATTTTCCAACGAATCCGAACGGCGTTGTGCCGCCTGAAAAGGCGGTCAAGGATTTTGCAGAATGGGCTGTAGCCAACGACCTGCAGATTATTTCAGACGCGCCTTACAAGTATTTGATTTACGATTTTGAGAAGACGCCTTACGTTTCAACCATGAACTTCGGCGAAGAAGCCAACAGGAAGACTGTTGAAATCAGCAGTTTTTCCAAGATAATAAAGCCTGACATAAGACTGGGCTTTCTTAGAGTGTCTCCGGAGATTGTTGAACACAAGGATGCCAAACAGTTGATGTATTACTTCAGGAATTTAAGCGCCAGCGTTTCAAGGTCAGAGCAGACAGGAGTGTTGAAGGTGCTTCAGAAAGACTCTAAGCTGGAATTCCTGAAAAAAATGGTTAGAGGATATGAAGAAAAAGCGGTCTTAATGCAAGAATGCTTGGAAAAAATGGGTTGCAGTGTGCCTGAAAAGCCTGCTGGAGGATACTTTTTGTTCCCCAAAACACCCAACAATATGGACGGAGAGGAAT
>VGJA01000081.1 GCA_016867655.1 Candidatus Altarchaeales archaeon
TGCTTAAGTGGGCGGTTTCAGCTATTGCAGCTGGTTTCCTGATTTTCTTGTATTACCTGATAAAACACAGAAAAATAGGTTTCTGGCTTCTTTCTGCAGTAGTATTCTGGCTTCTTTCACTCGGGCCTTTGCTACAGCTTTTCGGTCGCTATTACTTCCCTGCACCCTACCTCTTCCTGATGTTTTTACCCTTGTTAAGGACCCCCTATCGTACAGTTGTCATATTCAATCTTTCTGCTGCTGTGCTGGCTGGCAGAGGCGTTGTAGAACTTAACAAAAGGTTGAATAAAGGCAGGCCGCTGACACTGATTGTATTCCTCCTAATACTGTTCGAGTTTCTTTCGGTTCCAGTAATATTGACCAAAGTCAGCGCTCCAGGGTTCTACCACACGCTGAGCAGGGATTCAGGCAATTTTTCCTTGCTTGAAGTTCAGATTCCTCCCTTGTCTCTGGAGACAGACAAGGGTTTTGCCATCCACGACATGCCGCAGTACATGTACTACCAGACTGTGCACAACAAACCCATTGTTGGCGGGACAATATCGGGCCTTTACCAGGATTTAACGGACTTTTTGGACAACACGCCCGTCTTGTATGAGCTCAGATATCCTGGCTCGCAAGACATTTTGAGGCAGAATTTGACGGAAATTGCAGACGGCATGCTCGGCTATTACAACATAAAATACGTCATTGTGCATGAGAATACAACACGCACTCAAGACTTCTTCCAGCCTAATGCAAGCGGGAAGATAAACCAAACACTTCAGGATTTGTTTCCAGACAATGAAGTGGTTTACAGTGACACTGAAATTTTTGTGGTAAAGGTGGATGAAGCCAAAACGCCTTTGTTCATGAGGCTTGGACGTGGCTGGCTTTTGCCTTCAAACAACACCCGCTGGATGAAGAAAGAGGCAGAGCTGGTTGTTGTAAGCTCGGCAGTGTTTGAAACAAAAATTTGCTTTGAGGTTATGGCATTCAAAGACGGCTTGATGCAGGCAGGCAATCAAACGTTCAATATCAGCGATTCATTTAGCGTTCACACGATAGCTGTAAATCTATCTCAGGGGGAGAATATCCTTTTGTTCAAGTCATTAGACGGTTGTTTGCAGAACGAACCATGCAAGAGCTTCAACTTTAAGACAATCTCCCTAAACTGCCCAAGTTGATTTTTTTATTTTTTCAGACCTATTGTTTATAGATGAACCGCAGATTGTATTTTGTTTTCTTGTTTTCTATTTTGTTTGTTGCCGGTTTTTTGAGGTTCTACCGTCTTGGCGTTAACCCTCCTGGCTTGTATTACGACGAGGCCTTTTTTGCCAATCTAGCCTATAGCATTTTGTCTACTGGCAGGGATTTTAACGGCGTTTTTTTGCCTCTATTCTCTTTTGGCCATGGCACTTCCATCCTGCCTTTGCAGTTTTACCCCTTGGTTGCTTCGGTTTTTGTTTTTGGTTTTGATGTTTTTGCTGTGAGGTTTGTTCCGGCTTTGTTGGGTGTTTTGATTGTTTTAGTCACGTTCTTGTTGGCTCGTTTTTTGTTCAATGATTTTGTTGGTCTTTTGTCTGCTTTTCTTGTGGCTGTTTCTCCCTGGCATGTGGTCTACAGCCGGGTTGGTTTTGGGATACTCCAGTTGACCTTCTTCTTTTTTCTTGGTTTGTATCTCTTTTTGAGGGGTTTGAAAGGTGATGGAAGGCTTATGGTGTTGGGCGGATTTTGTTTTAGTTTGGCTTTCTTCAGCTACTACCTAGCACATGTGTTTGTGCTGTTGTTTTTATTCGGCTTCCATTGTTTGTTTTACAATGAGATAAAATCCGGCGGAAAGTTGAGATTATACTACTTCTCTCTTCTTATAATGGCTCTGTTGGCTGTTTTAAGTCTCGCAATTAGTTATGTCAGCAAAATTAATGTAGTTCTGCCTGCAGACAGCGTATCCCAGCTTTTTTCAAATTTCTTTGACATGCTGCTTGCAATATTCCTGCTGAAAGACAATTGGAATTGGCCTCTTCGCATATGCGGTTTTGGCGTTATTTACTCCCTGTACGTCCCCCTCCTGTTTCTAGGTGTTTTTCTGCTGTTTCGCAGTAAAGATGGGTGTGGTCGTTTACTTGTTTACTTGTTGTTCACCTCTCTTGTTATAGGGTCTTTTATCTCTAATCCTATTGAAGGCGGCTCGGTGCGCAGGGCTTTTGCTTGTGCTGGTCCTACTTTTGAGATTGTGGTTGCTTATGCTGCTTACAGGATTTTATCTTTCTATAGGAATAACAAAAGGGTTTTTTGTTTGTTGGCGTTTTTAATGTCTTTCAGTTTGCTATTGGGTGTTTACCAGTTTCTTGTGCATTATTTTGTCTACCAGCCTGCTTCCATTGAGACTGAGAAGGTTTTTATGGTTCCTGTGAGGGAGCTCTTCAACTATACTGAATCAGTTAGAAATAGGTACGATACAGTCTTATTCACATCGAATTTTGATACGACTCATTGGCCTAATTGGCCTTCAGTAACCTTTAAAGATTACTATGTGTTTTACACCCAAGAGTGTATTATTGATTCTAAGTATGTCGTAGGCAATGTTAGTTCTTATCTTATTAACAATAAAACTCTTTTTGTTGTCAGGGACTTTGAGCTGGCTAATGCTACTCCAGAAAAGGTTTTCCCTTATTCCAATGGCGAGGTGGCATACAAGGTTATCTCTTGAATGTCTTATGGAAGTTTAGCATAATGCCGTATTTTAAGCAAGTTAGAAAAAGGGAAAGGCCGTCTGAAATTATTTTCACTTTGGACTGGGAGGAATCTCTTTTAACCCTTGTTTTGACTGGAATCTCAGTTACCTTTAGGCCGCTGGAGAGCGCATGATATGTTGTCTGAATCTGCCATGCATAATTTTTTTCTGTGAGTTTGTCTACAACACCCCTAGCCCACCTAGTTTTGAACATTTTCACTGTTCCAACTTCGGTTAGATTAAAGCCAAACAGAGTTCTGAAAAAAACTGCGAAAGCAAAGCTCAAGAGCCTTCTCAACCTACTGGAGCCAACGCTTTTGTTGTCTATGTAGCGCGAGCCGGAGACAAAGTCATACTCGTTCATTAATGCAAGGGAATTTCCTATGAACTCTGGATTTATCTCTCCATCTCCTGGAACAAAGGTAATCACCTCTTTGCTTGCTCTTTTAATGCCCTCAGTCAGGGCAAGGCCGAATCCCCTGTTTTTGATTGAAAAATATTTCACTTCTCTAAATTCTTCAGAAAGCTGTTTTGAAACTTCTTCAGTGGAATCAGTGCTCCCGTTCACGCAGATAATCACCTCAAAGGAGTCCAAATCCAGCGTTTTCAGATAGGATACAAGTTCGTTTACAGTCTCTCTAATGAGCGATGCTTCATTATATGCAGGCACTAGAACACTCACGCTGGGTTTTTTGTTCATCTTCTATTCCAGACTATTTTGGCAGAACCTTTCTTCAGGGAAACTTTTCCAACAACCTCTGCCGGAACGCCAAAGGCAACGCTGTAAGATGGAATATCTCTTGTGACCACAGAGCCAGCGCCTATGATGCAGTGGTCGCCTATCGTAACGCCCTTCAATATTGTTGAGTTGGCTCCAATGAATGTGTGGTTGCCTATCTCCACAGGCGCTTTTTCTATGGCTTTTTTGTTTTTTATGCCATCTGGTTTGTAAGACTTTCCGGAAACACAGCGCAAGGCTGTTGAGTGGGTGTATATATGGACTCCAGAAGATATCTCGCATTCCCTACCTATCGTCAGTTTTCCGCTGCCGTCTATGACAGTGAAGGTTCCAATCCACGTGCCTTCTCCAATTTTTGGGTTTCCAACAATCCAGCAGTGTTCATTATACCTGTTTTTCGTTTTCATTTTGAGAGACTGTTGTTTTTGTAGTATTTTATTGTATTCTCCAGTCCTTGGTTTAAGCCTACTTTGGGGTAGAAGCCGAACAAGTCTCTAATGAGGAAGCAGTTTGATATGTGCCGTCTTACGTCACCCGGTCTCTCCTTCTGGTGCAGTATTTTGCCTCTCCAACACATCTTTTCCGCTATCAAAGTTATAAGGTCTTTTATCGACGTTTCAACGCCGCTTCCTATGTTCAAGATTCTACCCCTTGTTTTTATTGAATTATAGATTTTTATCATGGCGTCTGCGGTGTCTGTGACATAAGTGAAGTCTCTTGTCTGCAGGCCATCACCATGTATTACCGGCGGTTTTCCTGAGAGAATTCTTTTTATTGTTATGGGCACTACTCCGGCATAGGTTCCTTCGTTTTGCCTTGGGCCGTAGTTGTTGAAAGGCCGCAGTATAGACATGTCTATGCCAAAGGTTCTGTAGTATGAATATATGAGATTGTCGCATGCCGCCTTGCTTGCGGCATAGGGTGTTGTAGGGTTCAGGGGGTGGTTTTCGTCCATCGGGGCGTATTCTGAAGTACCGTAGGCTTCAGACGAGGAGCAGTGTATCAGCGTCTTGTAGTGGCCTAACCTCAAGAGCTCGCACAGGTTTACTGTTATGTCCACATTGTGCGTGAAAGTCCATTTTGGCTTGATTAAGGAGACTTTTAAGGGCAATACAGCCAGGTTGAACACAACCTCAATATCCTCTTTCTTCAGGATTGATTTGACTGTGTTGTAGCTTAGGGCATCTTTTTTGTAGACCTTCATCTTTGGGAAGCGTTTTATTGCAGAAGAAAGGTTGGACATCTTTCCAAGCACCATGTTGTCTAAGACAACAATGTTCCTTAGTTTTTCACCTACCAGACGGTCTACGAGATAGCTTCCAATGAAACCTGCGCCGCCCGTCACCATGATGTTTTTGTCTTCGAGAGATGGGTTCAATTCAGTCACCAACAATCTTTTTTTATATTCCTTTTTAGAGATGAAACAATGATGTCAATTTCCTTGAAGCTTAAGCCGTTGTACATGGGAAGCGCGAGAGCTCTGCTTGAAATTTCCCTTGAAACAGGACATCTATCTTTCGACTTAAATACTGGCTGGATGTGGCATGAGTAGCTTCCTATGTTGCATTCAATACCGTCTTTTCTGAGCGAGTTTATCAGCTTGACAAGATTAACCTTCTTGTCAACCAGAGCCACATAGCTTTGGTATACGTGAAGGCAGTCTTCTGCTTCAGCCGGCGGCTCAACCAAGTCAGTCAGGTTGGCTTCCAAAAGTCTCTTGCAGTAGTATCTTGCGAGCCTTCTCCTCTCTTTGATGAACCCATTACTTTTCTTGAGTTGTGCTAAAC
>VGJA01000082.1 GCA_016867655.1 Candidatus Altarchaeales archaeon
AGCTTTTGTTTGCCTCGCTGTAGTTGCTTTTTGTTGTTGTTTTGGCTTTTGTTTGCACGGTTATTGGTGTTTTTTGGGTGTTTTTGCGACCTTGGGTTCGCTTTTATGCTGCCCCATCACACCGTTATACTTAACTCCCATCACACAGCGCATTGTTTGAGTGGTGTGTTAGCTATTTTGTTTGTGGGGAGGGGTATTGCCCCTTTGGGTTGAATTTTGTACGGGGCTTAAAATAGGAACTACTTATATTATTTATTATATTAAGTATATTTCTATAGGGTTGTTTATGGACTTTGACGGCTTGGTTTCAGGTTTTAGGAACAGGGTGGTTTTTGTTGTTGGGGATGTGATGGTTGACAAGTTTGTTTATGGCAGGGTTTCCAGGGTTTCTCCTGAGGCGCCTGTGCCTGTTGTTGAGGTAGTGGTTGAGACTGATGTTCTTGGTGGCGCTGCGAATGTTGTTAGTGTTTTGTCTATGACTGCAGCTAAGGTTTTTGTTTCTGGTGTTGTTGGCAGTGATGATTCTGGTAGGGAGTTGAAGGAAAAGTTGAAGAGGAATAAAATTGATTTGAGGGGTATTGTTGTTGACAGGAGTAGGCCGACAACTTTGAAGACTCGTGTTGTCGCTCACAATCAGCAGGTTGTTCGTGTGGATAGGGAGAGTAGAGGAGAGATTGGTAGGGGGATTGTTGACAAGATTGTGAAGTATTTTTCGACGGTTGTCGATAGGGTTGATGGTGTTGTTGTTTCAGATTATTGTAAGGGTTCTGTGACTTCGGATGTTGTTGAGAAGATTGTTGGTATTGCAAGAAAGCATGGGAAGATAGTTGTTGCCAACACGAAGGCAGAGAACATTTTGCATTATAAGGGTGTTGATGTTCTTGTGGTCAATCTTGACGAGGCTTGTACTGCTTCGGGCATAAGGCCTATCAATGAGACGAGCATCAAGAACATGGGCAACAAGATTCTTTCCATGGTTGGCTGCAGGAATGTTGTAATTACCAGAGGCAAGGAGGGGTTTTCTGTTTTTGGTTTAAACGGCTTTTTGGGGAATGTAAAATCTCCTGACTTTGGAGGCAGTTATGAGTTTAGGAAGACTGATGACACTGCCTTGAGTTTTCTTGCTCTTGGGTTGCTTTCAGGTTTGAATATCTTGGACGCGGCAAGGTTTTCGTGTTATGTTGTTGAGGTGCTGGTGGGCAAGAAGGGGGCTCAGAGATTGACTTTGGAGGATATTAGTGAGGCTTTGGCTGCAAAGCCTTTGGATTGAATTCAAAATGGTTAGGGATTTAAAAATTTTGCTTAAAGAAAGGGTTAAGAGGATTAGGAAACATGTTGTTTGGATGATTTCTGAGGCTGGTTCTGGCCATCCAGGCGGCTCGCTTTCTTGTATTGAGGTGGTGTCTGTTTTGTTTTTCCATAAGATGCGTCATAATCCCAAGAGGCCCGATTGGCTTGAAAGGGATCGTTTTGTTTTGTCTAAGGGTCATGCAGCGCCTACTTTGTATGCCACTTTGGCTGAGGCAGGATATTTTCCTGTTGGCGAGTTAAGGAGTCTGAGAAAGTTTGGCAGTATTTTGCAGGGCCATCCGGATAGGAAGAGGACTCCTGGTGTTGAGGTTTCTACTGGTAGTCTTGGTCAGGGTCTTTCTGTCGCAAACGGGATGGCTTTGGCTGGCAAGCTTGACGGGAAAAAGTATAGGGTCTATGTTTTGTTGGGTGATGGGGAGTGTAATGAAGGCCAGGTTTGGGAGGCAGCTATGTTTTCTTCTCATTATAAGTTGGACAACCTTACGGCGATTGTCGATAGGAATGGACTGCAGATTGACGGCCCTACTGAGAAGGTCATGTCTATTGAGCCTATTGCTGACAAATGGCGCGCTTTCGGTTGGAATGTCGTTGAGATAGACGGCCATAAGCTTGATGAGATTGTTTCTGCTTTGGATTCGGCTGAAAAATGCAGGCAAAAGCCTACTGTAGTAATAGCCCACATGACCAAAGGCAAGGGCGTTTCTTTCATGGAGTGGGTTGCAGATTATCACGGCAAGGCCCCAAACAAGGAGGAGTTGGAGAAAGCATTGTGCGAGCTTGAGAATGACAACTGAATTGAAGTCAACCAGGGATGCGTTTGGAGACACAATTGTTCCGCTTGGAAACAAGCATAAGAATTTGGTTGTTTTGGATGCTGATTTGGCTGTTTCAACCAAAAGCATTTGTTTTGCAGGTAGGTTTCCTGAGCGGTTTTTTGACGCTGGCTGTGCCGAGCAGAATTTGATTGGCACTGCTGCGGGGCTGGCTCTTTCAGGCAAAATTGCTGTTGCTGCGACTTACGCAATTTTTTCCTGCCGTGCTTGGGAGCAGGTTAGGAATGTTGTCGCTCATGACAACCTTGACGTAAAAATTGTTGTGAGCCATGCAGGGTTGACCAACAATTCTGACGGTTCTTCCCACCAGTCTATTGAGGATATTGCTTTGATGAGGGTTGTTCCAAACATGTATGTTGTGGTTCCTGCTGATTATTATGAGGCTAAGAAGGCTGTTGAGGCTGCTGTTGAGACCAAGGGGCCGTTTTACATTAGGTTGAGCAGGAGTAAGACTCCTGTTGTGTTTGACGAAAAGTATGAGTTCAAGCTGGGTGAAGTCGTTAAATTGCGTGATGGCAAAGATGCGTGCATTTTTGCTTGCGGCACTATGGTGGCTGAAGCACTGGATGCTGCTGAAAAATTAAGCCAGGAGGGAGTCAGTGTGAGGGTTGTTAATGTGCATACTATAAAGCCTTTGGACAAAAGGAATGTCTTAAAGCATGCTAGGGAAACAAAAGTTGTTGTCACTGCTGAGGAGCACAATGTTTACTGCGGCTTGGGGAGCGCAATAGCTGAAGTATTGTGTGAAAGTGGCATTCCACTGAAGATGATTGGCATCAGAGACCGCTTCGGGCAGTCCGGCAGCGAGTCAGAATTGAAGAAGGAGTATGGATTAAGTTCTGAAAAAATCTGTGAAGCTGTGAAGGAAATTTTGAAGTCAAGGAAAAAATAATTTTGATTGCTAATTCCTTTGTTTAGAAGGGTAAGATCTGCTTATATTTCAGAGTGAATGCCAGCTGTTGAAAACAGAGAACTGTCCCCGAAGGTGCACCTCGTTCAGGTGCATGTGTCTTCCAAAGACATGTCCCTTCAGGGACACGCTTACGAGGGACAGATCCCCGTAAGGGGGAAGACTGGAGACCAAATTATTTCATTATTGCGCTGATGAACATCTTTAGTTTTTCCAGGCTGACTGGTTCTTTGTTTCCGACTATGGTTACTGCTATCGCTCCTGAACAATTTCCGATGAATGGTATTAATTCTGCCGGACAGTTTGAATAAGCCAGCAGGGAAGTTATTGACAGCACTGCATCTCCGGCGCCTACTGTGTCAACTACTTTTCCTGCCAAGGCTGGAACGTAGTGGTGTTTTTGTTTTTCGAAGTATATCGAGCCTTCGCTTCCAAGGGTTACGTTTATTTTCCTGCATTTGACTTTGTTGACGAGTTCTTCTATGAGTTTTTGTATGTCTCCGTATTTGTCTTGGAATGGCAGTCTCATCTCGTTTTCGTCTATTGAAATGTAATCAGGAGTGTGGTATTTTGTTATGTAGTTGTAGCCGTAGTTTGAGCTGTTGGTCTGGGCGTTTACTGCAACGAATTTTCCTGAATTCATTATTGTGTTGATGACTTCTTTTGTGAGCAGACCATGGCCGAAGTCTGCGATTATTACGAGGTCGTATTGGCCTATGACTTTTTTCAGTGTGGATACGACTTGTTTTTCCACGTCTTCCATCCTTTTGTCTTCCAGGTAGTTTATTTCAAACATTTTCTGGAATATGGAGGGTGTTTTCGCTATGTAGCGTCTTTTCCTTACTGTTGTGATGTCTTTGTTGCTGATGAAATGCGTCTTTATTTTGCTTGGGATTTCTTTGGAAAGCCACTCTAGGTCTTTTTCGTTTATTGTTGCCAGCAGTCCGACATGGTCTGAAAGCTGCGCCAGATGCTTTGAGATTGCCAGACTGCCTCCGGTGAAGGTCTCTTCGCTGTCCCATTTGGTGGATATTATCGGGGCTTTCTCCACCCTGCCCATTGGCCTGCAGTAAACATATTCGTCTATGATGACGTCGCCCACCACAAGCACTTTGATGTCCCTCAGCTTGTCAATATTTGCGATTATTTCTTCTGCAGTGTGTTCTTCCTTCAGTTCTGCAATATAGTAGCGGGTGTTCTCCCTGAACACGTCGAAGAATTGGTTTAGTATAGAGCTTGACGAGAAGGTTATTTCGTCTGTGAACAACAGCTCTCCGCCAATGCCTTCGACTGCGTCTTTTTCCTTGTATATGTTGCCTGTTACGTCAGAGCTCATGTCCTTGTAGTCGCTTCCTTTCACAAAGTAGTCCGGCTTCAGCAGTTGTATTGTCTTTTTCGCAGTAGGCCAGTTGTTCAAAGCCACATAATCTACAACAGACAATGCCGCCAGTGCTTCAAGCCTCAAGTTTTCGTTGAAATGCGGCCTCCCAGGACCTTTGTTGACATACTTGTCTGGCGTTACCGTAACTATCAGAACATCTGCTTTTTCTTTAGCGGCTTCGAAGTGTTTCATGTGCCCTATGTGCAACAGGTCAAAGCAACCATGGCAGTGGGCTATCTTTTTCCCCTTCTTTTTCAGGCCTTGAACAATTTTTGCCAATTCTTCAAGGTTTTTTATTTTTCTACTTTCCATCTTTGTTTTTGAATTCCCTTATTCTTTTCACCACTTCTTCCTGCATTTCTTTTGGAAGTTCTGCATAAATAGGCAGGCTGAGCATCCTATCCAGCTGTCTTTCTGTTTCAGGAAAATTCCCTTTTTTACATCCCAAATCTTTTGCCGCCTGCTGCAGGTGTATTGGAATAGGATAGTGTATTTTGGTTTCTATGCCTTTATTTTCCAAAAAAGTTTTTAACCCATCCCTATTGTATGTCTGTATGACAAAAGTGTGGTAAACGCACTTTTCAAAAGTTTTTTCCAAAGGCAGTTCAACCAATCCTCTTAATTTCTTTATGTAATACTGGGCGTTTTTCCTTCTCTTTTCAGTCCACTTGTCCAAGTATTTCAACTTCACATTCAGGATTGCTGCTTGTATTGCATCCAGACGGCTGTTCAAGGACCAGAACTCGCATTCATCACGGTTTTTTAACCCATGGTTTCTGGCCTTCAAAAGTTTTTTATACA
>VGJA01000083.1 GCA_016867655.1 Candidatus Altarchaeales archaeon
CTTATGGTGGGTGCATAAAGGAGAATAAAGAGTGAATAACAAAACTAAGAATTAGGATGTGCACCCCTCATAAATACGTGGAATAAGACTCGAAAATAGGGTTCAAGAGCGCAACTTATGGTGGGTGCATACAGGAGAACAATAAGTAAGAATCAAACTAAGAAGTAAGATGGACAATAAAGGCTACATCTACACCCTTATAACGGTAATGCTTATACTCATAATAATCTCTTTGATCTCCTACTATATTGTCATATCAACTCCATCTGTAGGAGATGTTGTGGCGCGGATTAGGACTGACGAGCTTTACTATTTTGTCGAGTCTGTGAAGATGGACTATGATAGATCAATTTCTGTTTCCGGGCAGCGGGCTTTTGCGTACTTGATAGACTACTCCATGGGCAAAAGGGTTTTTTTCGACGGCTATGTCATGCGGAACTGCACTGATTTCAATTACGATGTCAACGGCTCGCAGGCTGCTGCGGTCGAATTGATGCTCTGCGGAACTTTGTATGGCAGCAAGATGCCGAAGGACTTTATGGAAAATCAGACGATATTGAACTGGGTTGACAGGATAACCGCCAAGGGAGATGAGATGAACTTCATAGTCGAAGCCAGGCCGAGGGAGATTAAAATAATTCCCTATGACTCGCGGAATTTTTTTATAGTGAGCAAGCTGGATTTGATTGTCTATGACAAGCTGAACGAGAGTTTCTACCGTGGCTACAATATGCCCGTGGTGTCGAAGATTAACATAGACAACATGGAGGACCCAACTTATCCTGTGAGGACTGGCAGCCATGATTTGATTAGATACTTCACGCCGTGCGAGCCGTATTCTGAAGTCAACGCAACGACTGTTGAGGTGTGGGTGGACTCGGAGTGCTATAATGCTGAGGGCAATTCTCCGTCGTTCTTCGACAGGCTTGACGGAAGCCTCAACAGGAGCGAAAAGTATGTCCAACAGTCTAGAGACGTTGAAAAGCTCGGATTGACGCAGCAGGTTATTGGCTTGGAAAGCTTTGTGGATTTGGACAAATTGGCCTCGCACAATCTTACCGTAAATTACAACAACAGCTGGGTTGACTACTACTACTGGAATGACATTTCGGCCTACTGTTCCATCACAGGTTTGGGCAAACACAAAAACCTTAAGGTGGACTTCTACCATGCAGACAAATACTCTATAAAGGGTTTGAATTGCTCCATAACGGTTGAAAATTCGTTCACTCCAGGGTGGCTGGCATTCCCGGTTAATTCAACCGTCACATGGCTGAACGCAAATGTGGCAGAATCTTGCATACTTGACGTCAATGCGCAAGGCTGGCAGGAGGTAGAGTTGGCGCCGGGCGAGCAATATTCCTGGTTGTTCAACGAAACTGGGACATACACCATGTCTTGCACGCTTTCTCAATCTGGGTTTGAGTTTTCCGGGGCAATCTTAGTGTAACTAGACAATCACGTTTTTATTACGCCATTATCATTATTTAAGCGGTATGGCTGACGAAAAACCTTCTGAGAAGCCTTTAGGTGGCGGCATGGCAGATGAAAAGCTTGTGGACCGACAGGCGTTGGTCCTGAAAAAACAGGAGGAATTGCTTGAGATAATCAACAAGGCAGGCAAAATAAAGCTTGATGATGCGGCCAAAAAAATTGGCTTGAAGCCGGAGCAGGTTGCAAAGCTGGCTGAGTTGCTGAGGAGGAGCGACAAAATAAAGGTGAACTTTGGTTTTCTGAAGGAGCCGGAGTTTGAGATACTGTCTTCTGAAGCGGAAAGGCCTGAGGAAAAGAAGCCCAAGCCGGGTGAGGTTGAGGTTCAAAAAGAGGTTGAGGTTGCCAGGCCTTCTACCAAAGAAGAGCCGCCGAAGAAGGAGGTTGATGTTGAAAAATATGACTTGGTTATAGGGAACGTGAGGCTGCCCGCAAGGGTTGTGGACACTGGAGATTATGTCTATCACTATATGCTTTCGATGCCTCATATAGATTTTGTCACAAAGGCCCTTCTGGACGAGGTGAAGAGGAGCCTTGTGGGGGAGATTCAGATTGAGACGAGGGATATTGTAGATACTGAAAAGTTTTCCAGGCTTAAGGCGAGGTTTTTAGTTCGTTCTAAGGAGAAGCTGAAGACTGTTCTGAAAAAAGCCTCGGAGGAGCAGATAGAGCTGTTGAGCAAAATAGTGGTTGACGAGATGATTGGCTTGGGCAACATGGAATACCTGCTTTCAGACGACTTTGTGGAGGACATTGTTGTGAACAGCAGCAAGGATGTTGTCTGGATTTACCACAAGAAGTACGGCTGGCTTAAGACCAACATTTTAATTCCGACAGAGGACATGATAAGGAATTATTCGTCCAGGATTGCAAGGGAAGTGGGGAGGGAGATAACCCATCTTCAGCCGTTGTTGGACGCGCATTTGATAAGCGGGGACAGGGTTAACGCCACACTGACTCCTATATCAAGCTTTGGAAATACCATCTCGATAAGGCGTTTTTCAAGAGTGCCTTGGACTATGATACACCTGCTTGACCCCAAGGTGAAGACCATAAGCCTGGACGCTGCGGCCTTCCTCTGGCTTGCAATTGAATACGAATGTAGCATACTTGTCGCCGGGGGAACTGCTTCAGGAAAGACAAGCATGCTCAACGCTTTGATGCCCTTCATGCCCGCCAACCAGAGGATTCTCAGCATGGAGGACACTCGCGAGTTGAATCTTCCAGAGTATCTGCATTGGGTCCCAATGAGCATCAGGGCTCCGAACCCGCAGGGCGAGGGCGAGGTTTCGATGCTGGATTTGATTGTTAATGCATTGAGGATGCGCCCTGACAGGATAATAGTCGGAGAGGTTAGAAGAAAGCGCGAGGCTGAAGTTTTGTTCGAGGCAATGCACACAGGGCATTCTGTTTACGGGACATTCCACGCCGAGCAGGCTTATGAAGTTGTGGACCGCATAACAAGCCCTCCGATGGAAATACCCGGACAGGTCATGAAGTCACTGCATTTGATTGTCGTCCAATACAGGAACAGGCGTACCGGTCAGAGAAGGACTTTTGAGATTACCGAGCTCACAAAGGAGGGTGAGGGAAATAAGCCCGGTTTGAACACATTGTTCAAATGGCAGCCGAAGTCTGATATGGTGGAACCACTGTACCCAAGCGTCAGAATCAAGGACGCGCTTGAGTTGTTCGGCGGTTTGACTGAAAAGGAAACCCAGGAAGACTTGGCAGGGAAAAAGGACATCCTGAAGTGGATGCTCGAAAAAAACATAAGGAATGTTAACGATGTGGGGAAGATAGTTGCGCAATACTATGTCGACAGGAATGTCGTTCTGGATGCTGTGAGGGGTAATAAACCTCAGATTTAAAATGCCTTCAATATTCGAGTCTTCATCTCTCGGCCGTATGGCAAAGCCGTTCAGGGAATCTGGGAAGAGGCTTGAGGCTTTTTTCCCCAATCTGAACTGGGATTTGAAGAAGGCCGGCTATTCAGAGGTTGACGCCTCGCTGTATCTCTCAATAGTAATATACGCTGGGTTTTCTACATTCATCGTTTCCTCACTGCTTCTGGTTGTTCCAGTTGCCATGAAAGAGGGCTTGAGTTCGTCCTACCCCTACATCGTGATATCCCTTGCTGCGGCCATCATGGTAGTATCCTATCTGTTCATACTTCCAGGCGTTGACATAATGAGGAGGAGCAGGATGATAGACAACACCCTGGAATACATGCTGAAGGATATTCAAATACAATTGCGTTCCGGGGTTCCTTTGTTTGACACAATAGTGAACGTGAGCCGCGGGCAGTACGGCGAGTGCTCCAAGATAGCTGACGGGATTGCAAAGGAGGTTGAGTCGGGCCGTTCAATAGCTGAGGTTTTGGACGACGTCGGAATGTGGTCTCCTTCGGAGTATCTGAGAAAAGTCTTGTGGCAGATTGTCAATGCAGTCCGCTCCGGCTCTGACATCGTCAAGGCGCTTGAAGCCATATCCCGGGACATAAGATTGGACAAGGAGGCCAGGATAAAAATGTATAGCAGGGAGCTCAACCTATGGAGCCTGATTTACATGATGTTTGTGATAATTGCCCCGTCTATGGGCGTCACACTGCTTGTGGTTTTGTCAAGCTTCATCGGCGGAGCCTACATAACCGAAGCAACGTTTTGGGCTATACTGGTTGTGGTAGGATTCGTGCAGATAGTGTTCATAACATTCCTAAAGGAAAAAAGACCTAATATCTAAAACAAAATGGCTTTGGAATCTCCAGACTTTGGAAAAGAGGTAGGCAATCCGGCAAAAAAAGCGTTTTTCTCAGCCTTCGACATTGTAAAGCAGATAGTCGGGCTTGTCTTCTGGGGCATCAACATAATAATCTTCTTCATAATCCTCTTTGCGAGAACTGTGACTTCAGTCCTGAAGCTGTTTGTCATATACGCGCCCAAAGTCATAGGCCGTTTCATACCCGCGCCTGTGAGCACGAAGCTGGAGCAGCTTTTGGTGTATGCTGGAGTGGGCGTGACCGCTGAAGACTTCCTCTCCATGACTGCTGCCTACAGCATATTGATGTCAATCCTCACCTACCTCATAACCGGCTTCTTTGGGATTGAATTCATCTATAGGATTGCGTTGACTGCCATCATGTTTTTTGGAGTTTGGATAGTCCCCAGGATAATGCTCAACGCTTTGGTCTACCAGAGAACACAGAACATTGAAGGAGTTTTGCCTGACATACTGGACATAATAGCGCAGAACATAAGAACCGGGATGACCACAGACCGGGCCTTGTGGAGTGCCGCAAGGCCTGAATTTGGTCCACTGTCTGTTGAGCTTCAGATAGCTGCGAGAACAACCTTGACCGGGTCGCCGCTCCAAGACGCATTGATAGCAATCACCAACAGAATACAGTCCGAAAGGCTTGAGAGGACAATACGCTTGATAATACAGGGCATAACCTCCGGCGGAGAGCTTCCTGAAATACTGCAGGCGATTGCCTCAGACATGAGGACCGAGCAAAACCTGGTCAAGCAGATGAAGTCCGAGACAAACGCGCACGTGATGTTCATACTCTTCGCGATATTGTTCGGAGCGCCCATGCTGTTTGGAGTTTCACTGCAGTTCATACTCGTGTTCTCAGGTTTGTTTTCAAAAATCAATGTTTCAGAGCTTTCCAACCTCCCGCAAGGCGCGACAACAATACTTCTCAAGCC
>VGJA01000084.1 GCA_016867655.1 Candidatus Altarchaeales archaeon
GTCCAGGTTTTCGGAAAGCTCGTCGACAAACGTCTGAAAAAGATTAAGAAGCCGATTCCGCCCTATGAAAAAGTCTTCCTCGCAGGCAAGGAAGAGTTGGAGCAGATATTGAGCGTTGAAGACAAAATCAGCATCGGCTTGGTGTATGGCACCAAAGCCAGAGCCTATTTGAATGCAGGCGAATACGACAGGCATATTGCGATACTCGCTTCAACTGGCGCAGGCAAAAGTTATACTACTGCCAATATTGTTAAGGAGTTTTCGGTTCTCGGTCTCCCGGTTCTCATCGTCGACACCCACGGGGAATACCAAAGACTGCTGTCATCGCTTGCAAAAGAAAGTAAAATGGAAATAGAGGTCCACACAGTCCAGCAGAAGAGGCAGGGTTTTTCGGAACTGAAGATTCCGGTTTCGCAGCTTGAGCCGGAGGACTTCCACCACTTCATAAGCCTCACAGAACCGCAGGAATCGGCTTTGGGGATGGTTTTAGACAAACTGGGCAGCGAATACGTTGTAGAAGACCTGGTGAGAGAATGCTCCAGTTTGGACCCGCAAGTAATACATGAAGGCACCATACAGGCCTTGAAGAGAAAACTAATCACCCTTGGAAGAATGTTCAAAAACGTTTTCGACAAATACGGCACAGACATATCCAAAATGATTACTCCAGGAAAAGTAACCATAATAGACAGCTCTTTGGCATCGCAGGGCGTGAGAAGGGCAGTGATTTCCTATGTCTGCAAGGAACTTTTGGACGGCAGGATTAACACAGTCAACGAAATGCAAGGCACAAGAGTCGAATACCCCCTGCTGCTAGTAATAGAAGAAGCCCACAACTATGCCGGAGCTAACCTAAGTCACTCGTGCAAAAGACAGCTGCAGAGAATCGCCTCAGAAGGAAGAAAATTCGGCCTGGGATTGTGCGTCGTAAGCCAGAAGCCCAGCAAAATAGACGAAGAAATACTGTCCCAGTGCAACACGGGAGTATACATGCACATAACCAACCCCAACGACAAAAACCACATAAGAAATTCTTTTGAATCCATAAACGACACCATAATCTCCGACTTGGACAGCCTTGACGTTGGAGAAAGCATCATAGCAGGCGCAATGCTGGACATACCCTTCCTGCTGTGCACAATAGACCGCATACAAACGACCAAAGACCGGAAAAGCAAATTCCATGCCCTCTGGCACAAAAAACCACTGCAGGCAAAAGAAGGAACATTCCAATACATCTAAAAGGCAGACTCCGGCAACATAATGGTTTTTATACTACTCCCAATTAATATCTAACATGCGACTGCTATTCTGCCTGATTTCGATTGCTTTGCTGTGCGGGTGCATCACCGGTCCTGGGACAGACTCTTCCACAACCACCATGCCCTACGAACAGGCCAGAGAAATCGTTTCAGAAGCCATAACAAAAAAAGACACCACCTCTTGCAACGCACTACAAGAGGACGTTAAAAAAGACTGGTGCTACTGGACCGTCGCACTGGCTTCCAAAAACGCTGGCATATGCGAGCAGATACAGCACACCATATACAAGGCCGGATGCTACATGGCAGTAGCCATAAGCGAAAAAGACTTCTCCATGTGCGACAAAATACAGTTCGACGACAGCAACAAAATATACGCAACCCAAAAAAGATGCAAGGCCGTGATAAGCGGAGACAAAACCGCATGCGACCAGCTGACAGGAGTGCAAAAAGACATGTGCTACCTAACACTTGGAGCTGCAAACAAAGACATGTCTCAATGCAATAAGGTAGCCAACAAAGACAGCAGAGACCTATGCGTCATGGAAGTCAATGCTGCAGTTTAGGCAAATAAGAGTTGCTTTTCTACTTGCTCATCTGACTTTGTTTGGAATTGCCGTTTGGTTTTTTGTCAATTTGGGTTATTGTAGTGCCTAACTTCTATCTATTCTCCAGCACACCACAAAAAAATCCTGCATGCAAAAATTAATACTGTCTTGCAATATAAGCCACTACTCCAGCCTTCCTGCCGCAGAACAAACAGCTTCCCGAAGGCTTCTCCTCCAAGTCAACCCTTTTACCTCTCACTCTAGCGCCAAGCTTTTTTTCAACTTCTTCGGCGCATTTCACAGCACCCAGCTCCAGGGAACAGAAATTCACTCTAACAATTTTTCCTTCAGACAAGGCTTTTTCCATCTCCTGCATGCTTTTGGCTTCAACAACCTTGGCATTAAAATCCTTCAAGGCCTTTTTCTTCAGGCTTTCAGTCAAATCTCTGCCAAGTTTTTCAACACTTTCAGTTAAATCTTTTTCCTTCACAAAACTTTTCTCTCCAGTGTCCCTTCTGACCAACACAACAGACTTTTTCTCCAAATCCTTCGGGCCGATTTCCAGCCTGATGGGAACGCCCTTCATCTCCCAATAATAGTATTTCTCGCCGGGACGCTTGTCTGAAAAGTCAACAACAACTCTAAATCTTCCAGACAACTTTTTCTCCAATTCCTCGGCCTTCTTCTTCACTTCAGGATTGATGTCAAAGTTTATTGGAATAACCACAACCTGCTTTGGCGCGACATTGAAAGGAAACACCAAACCCTTGCTGTCTCCATGGATTGAAATCACTCCTGCAAAAATCCTGCTTATGGCAGGTCCGTAGCAAGTCTGCCAGCCGTATTTCTCGCTACCATCTTTGTCAACATATTTCACTTCAAAGGCTTTCGCGAAATTCTGCCCCAGAACGTGGGTTGAAGGCAGTTGAAGCACTTTGCCGTCTGGCATCAAGCAGTCTGCTGCAAAAGTCTTATCGGCGCCTGCAAACTTGTCCCACTGCGGGCGTTCGAAAAACAAAAAGGGCACCCCAAGCTGCTCCAGAAGGCAGATTCTGGTGATTTCCATGTCTTCAAGCACCTGCTTTTCAGCATCCTCCCTACAGGCAAAAACATCGTGCGCTTCAATCCAATGAAACTCCCTGCTCCTGATAAAAGGCTTAGTGGCCTTAGTCTCATGGCGCCACACCTGACAACTCTGGTAAATCTTCAAAGGAAGGTCATTGTAAGAGCGAATCCACATTGAATACATCTTGTACATCGCAGTCTCGCTCGTCGGCCTCAAGCCCAGGCGTTCCTCCAACTTCTCGCCGCCGCCCCTCTCAGTAACCCAAAATACTTCAGGAGCAAACCCTTCAACATGCTCCTTCTCAACCAAAAAATTGCTTTCAGGAATCAGCGCGGGAAACAAAGCAGGCAGATGGCCTCTCTTCTCCAACTCCTTTTCCCACAAATCGTACATAACCTTCATGGAAGCAACACTCCAAGGCATGAACACGACAAAACCCTTGACGTTGTAACGCAAGTCAGCCAACCCAGCTTTGGCGACAATCTCATTATACCACCCGCCAAAATCCCTATTCTTGTCAATGTTAAAAGTAACCTTCTCCTCAGAAGCCATTGGTTAATACTATACATAGGTAAAAATAAATCAGAACACTAAAGCCTTATCCTGTCCTTTAGTTCAGGGTGTATCCCAGCATTCGCCTTCAATGCCACAAGGAATCCATAAAGCGGTTCACCGTCGCTCAACTCTTTTTCCTCTCCCTTATCATGCCTGCCAGCAGTATGACTGCGATGAGTGAAACCAGTATGCTGTAGGTGAATGCGGTTGCTGAATTGTATTTGCTCCAGAGGAATCCTACAATCAGGTTTGCTGGCAGGGCTGCGAAGCCTGCTGCGCCCTGGTGCAAGCCTAATGCGGTGCCTCTGACTTCAGGGTTGACTATGTCTGAAATGTAAGCTCTCTGGACAGTCTCAATTATGGCCATGAAAGCTCCGTACAATATGAACATCAGCCACATCTGTGTTGTCGTCTCTGATTTCATCAGGCCAAAGCAAATGAAAGCGAAGATTAAGTATCCAATTGCCAGGGTTTTTTTCCTGCCTATTTTGTCTGCGCTCATTCCGACAGGCATTGCGAAAAGCAGGAAAGAAAGGTTGTAGCACAAGTAGAGGAGGGGTATTATGTTAATGTCGACTCCGATTTCCTGGGCTCTCAGTATCAAGAAAGAATAGGTGAACATGCCGAATGCGAACACAAGCGTTATGCCCAGAAACTTCTTGAACCTGGGTCCGAGGGCCATTGAAAGTGTTGTTTTCTTTTCAACCACAATCGCCTGCACCTTCTCCTTCACAAAGTACACGGTTATTACTGCAAGAATTGCCGGAATGAAGGCAATCCAGAATATGGCTCTGTAAGCGTCTGAAGGATTCATGTGCGCCGTCAAATAAGGCATCAGAAGAAAGACAACCAAAGGACCTAAGACAGCTCCCAATTGGTCCATCATCTTCCGGTAGCCGAAAGCCTTTCCCCTGTTTTCATGAGTAGTCTCGTCAGCAACCATTGCGTCTCTTGCGGTGCCCCTCACACCTTTCCCAATCCTTTCTATAAATCTTACTATAAGAACGTGAGGCCAGCTTCCAGCCAAGGCGAAAAACGGTTTTGTGACGCTGGACAAACTGTATCCTCCAATGATGAAAGGCTTCCTCTTCCTCATTTTGTCTGAAAGCCAGCCACTCACCATCTTCCCCAAGTCTGCAGTGCTTTCAGCAATCCCGTCAATCAATCCGACAACGCTCACGTCAGCATGCAGGATATTGACTAAGAACAAAGGCAGTATTGGAAAAATCATCTCGCTGCTCAAGTCAGTCAAAAAGCTGCCCACACCCAACAACAAAACATTCCTAGACAGTTTTTTATCCTCAGGCATTCTGGCTTAAATATTTAACACAGCACACTTTTAATACAACCAAAAGCCGGCGTGAATGCCAGCTGGAACAGATGATTAGAGGCCTTATAATACGTAAAGATAGACGCTGCATAAAAATACCAAAACTGCATTCTAATTTACGTCGTCATGTTGTCAGCGGTATGTTCAAGCTTTCAACCAACGGACGCGCCGACTTCTTCTGTTGCACCTTTACCATCAATTCTAAGACGCCTTTCTCCCCCACCCTCTCTTTAACCCCAATTATCTCTAATCCTAAGACTCTACCCTTCTCGTCCAAATCCAGCACAGTGTTTTCGTCAACCTTCTTGTTGGAATGGAATTTGCCTTTAACTATCTGCACATACAAAGCATCCGCCTCAGCATCAAACGATATTTTCATTTAACCCACGCTCTCACAGTTATTATATAGTATTTACCCCTCCCGCTCTT
>VGJA01000085.1 GCA_016867655.1 Candidatus Altarchaeales archaeon
GGAAGTTCACTCCCGCCTTCAGCGCCAAAAGTCTTGACCACAAACTGGTCTGCAGGCAGGTAAACCGTGGTTGAAGCAGTGGTTATCGGTATTTCAGTCTTCGCCAGCGGAACGTCAACAATGCTAAACCACCCAAGACTGTCGGTTGTGTTGAAGTAAAGCAAGTCCAGGCTTCCATAACTGGTCTTCGGGAATGAAAGCAAAAGTTTGTTGTCCTGGGTCAGCTTTACAGCCCCGCCGCCTGTGGAAGCATACAAAGGCACTCCAGGAGCGTCTATTTCAACGTAGTCCATACCAGTATTCGCATAACTGTAGGTCAATTCCCCTAAAATGCTTCCCTTGCCCGTTATTGCAATGCGATTGCTTGCATGCCTGACTGAAGCCGCAAGCGAGGGCAGCAAATCAAGCTTTTTCACTGATATCTGGAAGACGTCGCTACCTGAAGCCAGAAAAGCCCGGGCGTTGCTATACTGATAGCCAATTGTGGACTCGCTCAAGTCAATCTCCTTTGCAAGAGTGTCTATTGTAATCTTCTTTTCTGGATCAGACTCAATCAAAACATGGTGCTTGTCCTCTTCCAAGGGAATTCTAATCTGCGTTGAGCTGAAAAGCCCCCTTATGGACAAGGAAGCTGTGTTTCCCTCCAAATCCAAAACCAATTTGCTTCCACTCTGCTCCCACTTCAAAGCCCCAACCACGTCAGAAACTTGCTCGCCGTTGTTCAAGTCCAAGACGTATCTCCCCAGACTGCTCCCAAAAGACCTTAAATTCAGCTGGTAGAGAAACTCATCCCTTTCGGCATAGGAATAGCGGAAGCTTCCATCCACAAGCATAGCAGCCTTTTCCGCACGCTGTATTATGACCTCTTGTTCATAGAGGCCGTATTCATCGCCGTTTATCGCATAACCACCCTGCAAATTAAACTTCAGCTCGTTTATCGGCCCCCTCACATAAAGCTGTATCTGGCCTATCGTCCTGATGTCCATCACTCCAGTGAAATCAAACTTCCCAACAGCTGGAGCCAAAAAGAAGTAGCCGTTTTCGTCAAAAGAAACAGTAGTGGTTTTACCATTAACAAGCACGTCTCTTATCAGTATGTCTGAAGAAGGCCCGAAGAGGTAGACTTTTACACTCTCGCCTAGGATTACCTCGCCTTTTCCAGTTATTTTAAGCGAATTAACATTCAAGTCGCCTGAAACAAGAACGCTTTCTATGGCATACAACTGCTCTTTGGTCTCGTTCAAAACGATTATTTCTGCAGAACATGCCTGCATAAAAAAGACTGCTAATAGTGTTGACAAAACCCAAAAATTCAATTTATTCTTTTTCATTTTCATCTACTCTTGTTTATGGATAGGCATGCAAGCCTATTTAAACTCCGCCGGTTTGCTTCGGCTTGAGGCGAAGTTTCATTTCTTTTTAGGTTCTTCCTGCATGCCCTTTTTGAACTCCCTCACCGAAAGACCCATAGCTCTAGCCAATTCCGGAAGCTTCTTAGCCCCAAACAAAAGCAACACTATAAACAATATCAGTATCAGTTCCTGCGTGCCAATGGCCATAATTGCATCACCTAAATTGAATATTTAATTTAAGATTAATAAATCGGTTTTCAGTCTCCAGTTCTCGGTCTTCCCCCTACGGGGATCTGTCTCATTCGGGGACATGCACCTAGCGGAGGTGCACCTTCGGGGACAGTCTTCGGTTTTCAGTTTTGAGTCCTCAGTTCCCAGTCCTCGGTCTTCAGTTTTCAGTCTTCGGTTTTCTATATTTGGACTTCTGTCTCCAATCTTAAGGAAACTGGGGACCCGTGAAAACAGGAAACTGAAAACGGAAAACCGAAAACCCGTGGAAACCGAATCTTGGAAAACCGTGAAAACAGAAAACCGAAAACAGGAAACTGAAATCAACTATTATTTCCCCAGTTTTTCAGCCAGTTCTATGTCTTCGCTTGTCACGGTTTTTCTTTTCGCATGTTTGGCGAGGTCTATGGCTTTGGTGGCTATGTCCAAGGCATGGTCTTCCAACACTTTCCCCAAGGCTGCTGCAGCGCCGTCGCTGACGTTCTTGGCTCCTGCAGAGTAGATGATCCTCTTCAAAGGCGCGATTGGAAGTTCGGTCATGGTAGTATTTAATTAGTTTTAATATAATAAGAGATGTAATAAGAGAGATGTTTCGCAGTCCAGCGGTTGCGGGGTCGTTCTACTATTATGACCAAGGCATGCTTAGGGAGCAGGTTGAGTCTTGCATCAACCCAAAGGCCAGGAAAGAGCAGGTGTCTGGGATAATAGTCCCTCATGCAGGCTTCATGTATTCAGGCAAGGTTGCTGGCGCAGTCTATTCTGAAATAGAGATGCCAGACACGTTTGTAATACTGGGGCCGAACCACACAGGCTTTGGAATGGATTTTTCCTTAATGTCTTCCGGCGTCTGGAGGATGCCTTTTGGCGATGTGAGAATAGACTCGATTTTGGCTGAAAGCATTTTCAAGCAATCTAAGACTCTTGAAATAGACTTTACGGCGCACCAGCATGAGCATTCCATTGAGGTGCAGCTTCCCTTCATGCAGTATTTCAGCGACCGTTTTCAGATTGTGCCGATAGCAGTTAGGCACTACCCGCCGACAGAACCATTCCTGGAAAAATGCATAGACGTTGGAAACGCCATAGCGGAGGCAGTAAAGAAGACTAAAGAAAAAGTTGTGGTCGTGGCGAGCACAGACTTCACGCACTATGAAAGCCAGAAGACCGCAAACGAGAAAGACAAAAAGGCGTTGGATGCGATACTCTCAATGGACGCTGCAAGACTCTTTAAGGAAGTCAGAGAGCTTGACATTTCGATGTGCGGTTATGGTCCTGTGGCAGTAACTCTAACAGCCTGCAAGAAGCTGGGCTGCGGCAAAACAAAGCCGGTGAAGTATATGACTTCCGGAGACGTAACAGGGGACTTCCAGCAGGTGGTCGGTTATGGAGGAGTCTCCATAAAAAAATAGCATTCTTCATCTGTTGAACATTCTCCTAACGCTTTCAATCGAGTTGAAAATCACATACAAAGCTATAACCAAAACTATTCCACCTATGACCGCAAGCTGGAGTTGGTTTCTCCTGTAGGGGTCCATCTCGTCATACTGCCTCTTGTAATCCCATATCTTGTCTATGATGGACATCTCACACCCTCTCAAATAAACCGAAAACGCTTGTCAGGCTTCTGCTTATACTCCCCGCCGCCACTGCTGCTGTCGCCCGGGGTTTTCTCCAGCAGATTGCAAATTTTCTCAAGTTGGGCGTTCGCCCTCTGCAACTCCTGCCTTATCCCGCTCAACTCATACCTCAAGTCCACAGACTGAAGGCTGCTGCGTATGGCATAAAGCTCCTGGTAAATCTCATTCTCAATGGCGTCGCTCATCGTTAACTATTGTGAAAGCATAAAAATAAGGTATTTATTTCAAGAATGAGATAACTTACTTATGCCATGCGGTAGAAAAAGAAAGATTGCGAAGATGCGGAAGCATAAGCTGAAGAAGCGCAGAAAAAAGATGAGGCACAAAAAAAGGTAAACTGCCTCAAAAACCATACTGGTTCTTCAGCCCAGCTTTAAGCATCAACTTCAGCTGATACAGCAAGATTGCAATGGTCGACGATGAACTGCATTTGGAGGAGGAATACTATAGCTTGGGCAATGACTACTACAAGCTGGGCGACATGGACGAGGCCATAGAACACTACTCCAAGGCCATTGAAATACAGCCAGGTCACGTAGGCGCTTTCTTCAACCGCGGTTTGGCCTACGCCCGGAAAAAGGAGTTTCTGAAGGCAATAGAAGACGAAACCAAAGTCATCGAGTTGAATCCAAAACTTCCTGACGCGCACTACACCCGGGGTTTGATTCACGAATATCTCGGGGACTATAACAAGGCGGCTGGAGACTATCAAAAGGTGCTTGACTTGGACTTAAACCATGCAGGCGCCAGAGAGCAGCTGGATTTGCTGTCAAAAAAGAAATAAAAAAGAGGGATGTAGATGAAGCCCAACATACACCTGCTTATAGACCGCTCGCCGGAGCTCCCCTACTTCATTCTTGCTGTGCTATATTTGTTCAGCACTTCAGCGCCCGGTTCAGCCCACATATTTGCCATGGCCTTTCTCTTTGTTCTAGTCTCTCTTGCAGTTGGCCTGGCTTTGAAAAGTTTTTTTAAAACTAAGAGGCCGATAAAACACTACAACCTGCCGGCTTTGAGATATGACTTTCCGTCACTGCACAGCATGATTTCCATAGGGATCATAGTATTCGTCTATTACTTCAACCCAGCTTATTCCCTGGTTTTGATTCCAGTCGGCTTGTTTTATTTGTACTCCAGGCTAAAGCTCAAAGCCCATTCCATAGAGGGCGTGGTGGGCGGCGTTGTCTTGGGGCTGATCCTAGGATTCCTGTTTGGAAGGTTCTCAACCCTTTTTTATCTGCCTGAAGTGGTTGAGATGGCTTTGGCCATAATACTCTTCTGCACGCCGCTTTTGACCGCAGTATTCAGGATGAAATACTCAGAAAGAATAGACTTCTAAATTTAACATCTTTTTTGCATTTCTCTTATCGGGATTAATCTTCTTGCATGGCCGGCAAGAAAAAAACTTCTAAATCAGGCAGCTAAATCTTCCTGAGGTAGTATATGGCTCCGACAAGAACAGCCAGAGTTATTATTATTAGTATGATGTAATACACTGTTTTGTTTGCCTTTGTCGCGTCCACTATTCCTGCGTAGGTGGTTGTCACGTGTGTTGTAGTCGTTGTGGTTGTCTGATAGCAAGTCGGTTTTGAACCTTGGGTGCACTCGCAGCCAAATGTCGTATTGCTGCCAAAACAGTATTCAACGCCTTCTCCACGCTGCTGGCACATGGTTTTGCACACAGGCAGACACAGACTGCATGCTGTATTATCCTTTTCATTGCAGCATTCAAGCTCATTGTCGCCCGTCATGTCGCGCTCCACATAGCAGACATCTTCTTCGCCGGGGCAGTAAGGCGTCGTGGTGGTGGTTGCTGGTTCGGTGGATATTGGCGTTAATGTAGTGTTGTACTCCTCTTCTGGAGTGGTTATTTCATATGTGGTTGATGAGCTTGAGGTGGTTGAGCTTGTGGTGGAGTAGCGGATGGTTGTGGATGAAGCGCCAGGATTCACTCCTACATCTGGCAGG
>VGJA01000086.1 GCA_016867655.1 Candidatus Altarchaeales archaeon
TTTATTTTAATCTTCTCCCAATATCTATAGTAAATGCTTTTGAGGGTGGTGTGTTATGTCTAAGGATGATGTGGCTCAGGCTTTGTGTGATGCGAATTCGATTAGGACTGGTTTGTTTACCTACGCTTCCGGAAAACAAGGGCCGGTTTATGTTGACATAAGGGTTTTGCCGTCTACGCCCAGTTCTATGGACGCTATTACTGATGCGATGGCTGATAAGGTTAACAAGCTGAATCCTGATGTTATTGCTGGGGCTGAGACTGCCGGCATTCCTCTTGCAGCAGTAATCTCAATCAAAACAGGTATTCCAATGGTTTACGTTAGAAAGAAGCCTAAGACTTATGGCACTCAAAGCCAGGTGGAGGGCGTGTTCAAGAAGGGCGCTAAAGCCGTTCTCATAGACGACATGATTACCAACGGCTGGAGCAAGGTGGATTTTATCGAGGGCTTGAGGTTTAAGGGCTTGGTTGTTGAAGACTGTTTGGTTGTGGTTGACAGAGAGCAGGGCGGCACCGAGACTTTGGAGAAGAATAAAGTGCAGCTTCATTCCCTGATATCCTTGAAGGAGATGCTGGAATACATGTTTGACAAAAAGTTGATTTCAGACAAAGACTACAACAGTGTTTTGGAGTATCTTGAGGACTCTGAAGGCTGGCAGAGGAAAATCAGCCAGAGGCCGTCTGTTTAAAATGCCGTCCAAGTTCATTGAAAAATACCTGAAGGCTAAAAAAGAGAAAAATAGTGTTCTTTGCGTTGGCCTTGACCCTGGGTTGCGGTCTTTCAGAAAAGAGGATGTTGTTCCAAGCAAGTATGAGAGGAAGGACATTGAGGCTGGCTTGCTTGACTTTTGTCTTGATGTCATTGAACAGACTGCTGATTACGCCTGTGCGATAAAGCCCAACAGCCAGTATCTGCTTTTCACTTTGGGCATCAAAGAATTGAAGAAAATCAACCAAAAAGCGCATAAGGAAGGCATGGTTTCCATAATAGACCACAAATTGGGCGACATCGGTTCGACAAACGACGCGGCTTTCTACTGGATGCAGGAGGCCGGCTTTGACGCCCTGACTTTCAGCCCTTTTGCAGGCAACATTGAAGAAGCCACCAAGGCAGCGCACAAGAGAAACCTTGGGATTCTAGTCCTCACCTACATGTCCAATGTGGAAGCCGGCTGGATTCAGAAGCAGAGTTTGTTTGAATGGCGTCCGCTCTACCAGAAGATTGCAGAGGAAATCAAAAACTTTGGAAGCGACGGCGCCATAATGGGCTCCACAGGCCACGTCACCATGGACGACATAAGGATGGTCAGAAGCCTGATTGGAGAACAGTCATTAATCCTATTCCCAGGCGTCGGCAGGCAAGGCGGCAACATGCGAGCAGTAATAGGCGCAGGCGGAAATAACATACTAATCAACGTTGGCAGGGATTTAATCTACGACAAAAATCCTGGAAAAAAAGCCAAAGAATACCAGATGGAGATAAACCAGACAATAAAAGACTTCCATCAGGAGCTGGAAAAACAGAAGAAGTAATTCTTGGAATGTCAATTCGGATAAATGCTTCTGTGTAGAAAAGTAGTTCTTGGAATGTCAATTGGGATAAATGCTTCTGTGTAATACTCCCACAGGGGTCTGGAAAAACATAAGAACTATTCCTATCTCATATCTTCCCAAAGATGTAGAAGAGTATCAGCGAGAAAATCAAGAAGAGTGTGTAAACCACCACCATTTCAATGAACTGCTCTTTCGGAGTCCTTGGATCCATTTTAATCTTCTATCGCCTCAATTTAATGCTGTAATACATTTGTCTGCCGCATTTAAGGCACGTCACCTCAACCCTCTTTCGCCTGCTGTTTATCTTCACCCCTTCATTCTTGAGAGTTCATCCTGTCTTCGGGCTCTGCAACAGCCATTTCCACAGGGGCTTGTATTCTATCCTCCCTTTTATGTCATACCATCCTGCTTCTTCTACGGCTTCGTAGTCTCCTGTTATGATTAGCAGGTTTTTGCATTTCAGTTCCTTGCCTGCTTTGAGTAGCGCCCGTTCTTCTCGCTTTTTCGTTTCCAGTTCGTTTACGTCATAGCACACTTGTATCAACTGCCTTACTCTCCCTTCTTTTTTGACTATGAAGTCCACTTCCTCCTGCTGCTGGTTCTTCCAGTAGTAAACCTCGGCGTAACCATCTACCTCCATCCTCTTTAACTCCGCGGCTACGGCGTTTTCATAGAGTCTGCCCGTGTCTGAGCCTAGTTTGAAGGCTTTGGCGTGGATTAAGCCGTTGTCTATGGAGTATACCTTTTTGTTGCTTGCGACTTGCTCTCTCACCTTGTAGGAAAACCTGTTTATCCTGAAGAGGAGGAAGGATTCTTCCAGGTATTTGAGGTATTTTTCGACTGTGTGAACGCTTTTGCATTTTGTCACCTTCGCCAAGGTGCTGTGGGAGAATTCTTTGGCTGTGTTCGACATCAGGTAGAGCGCCAGGTCGTCCATGCCCTGTGTAGAACGTATTCTATACCTTTTAACAATGTCCTTGTATACCACCGAATCGAACAGCGTGGACAGGTAGCTGTCGTAGTCCAGCTTCTTGACTGTTGGTTCAGGATAGCCGCCGTATGTCAGGTAATGCAGCAGTTTTTCCTTGGTTTCTGTTGCTGTAAGTTCTTCCCCCTCCTTTTTCACTATCTCTTTGAATGAGAAGGGGAATATGCTTATTTGACTGTGTCTGCCTGTGAGGTGCGTTGAGAGTTCACTGCTTAGAAGCCTGGAATTGCTGCCTGTTATAACCAGGTTGTATCCCTGCCGCTGTAGTCTGTTCACAAACAACTCCCATCGGTCCAAGTTCTGGATTTCATCTAATAACAGATACTTGGGGTTGTGGTATATTGAGTTGACGGCTGTTATTATCTCGTCGTAGTCTCTTGCAGACACGAGTTTTTCGTCGTCAAAGTTCACATATCCGAAGTTTCCCGCTTTCCCCAGCTCATGGAGTGCGAAAAAGCTTTTGCCTGCCCTCCTCGGGCCTATGATGACCTTGATGATGTCGCTTTTAATCTCCCTGATTTCGGCGTCCCGTTCCACATACTCTTCTTTGAGCTTCTTTTCCAGCTCCTTTTTCTGGAGCAGCAAAACATCCTTAAACATCCTGCAGGTAATATATTATAATGCATGAAAGTATAAAAATTCGTGCAAAACAAGTTATACCCAAAAACACCAAAAAACAGGCAAAAAAGCACTAACAACCCCTCTTTTTTGTGCTGTAATACATCTGTCTGCTGCATTTAAGGCACGTCACCTCAACCCTCTTCTGCCTGCTGTTTATCCTGGTCTTTGAAGTCTTCCCGGGCATCAGATAGCAGTAACAGTGTTTGCAGTATCTATTCTTGAGTTCCTTGGGGATTCTTGTTTTGGTTTTAGTGTTGATTTTTCTCGCCAATTCTACAAGCCTGCCAGCCTGCTCCAGATTACCGCCTCTGGCTTCCTTGTCAGCAAACTCCATAAGCCTTATGATGCGTTCTAATGCAATATTCTCCCGTTTTTCCCTATCCCTGGCTTTGTGGTTCATCCTGCCTTAATCTCGTTTTAATCTTTGGTTTCAAGACTTCAAAAATGGGATTACTGTGTGAATCAATCTTGTTTATAACATCCTGCAAGCCTGCCTTAAATTTCAACGCAACCACAAGCCTATTGCCTTCTTCATCCAACAGGAACACTGAAGGAAAAGCCTTTCTCGCATTCTGAAAAATCAAGTCTGAAGTCAACAAAAGATTCCCTGTGGTGATGGTGTTAAACACCACAACTCCGCTGTCATTCAAATGCTCCCAGACAAGATGTATAAATTCCAGTTGCCTAAACTTTTCAGGAATAATGTCGCCCTTGAATACATCCACTATTATAACGTCATACTTTTTGCTGGTATTCTTCAGAAAATCCAGTGCGTCTGCAGTGTAAATACTCAATCTCTCGCATTCCTTCACGTCAAAATGTTCTTCAGCCAGCTTGATGACTTTAGGGCTTAATTCCACTGCGTCTATGTTGCAGCCAAAAAAATCAAGAAACTGCTTTACAATAGTGCCTCCTCCGAGCCCTAAAACCAAAACCTCTCCAGGATTTTCAGCCAGCATCAGGCCTAAGTTAAAATAATCCCAAACACGGTTGGTGAACGCCTTTCCATGGCTCCAGACAGAATAAACATCTCCAGTAGTCTTGCACTTCAAAACCACCGAATCCTCGCCAGATTCCACAAAAACATCATCCACAGGTAATACTTAGGTTGTTGAAGAAAAAATCATTTGGTCAGCGTCTTGCAGCCCTTCTTAGTCAATAAAATCATGTCTTCAAACCTTATGCCAAATTTGTTTGGGATGTATACGCCTGGTTCTACTGTGAAAACCATGTTTTCCTTTAATATGTCTCTTGATTCAGAACTTAGGGTGGGTTTTTCATGCACGTCCAAGCCGACTCCATGTCCTGCCGAATGGTAGAACTTGAAGCCTTTCTTCTCCAAACGGCTTTCTATGAAATGGTGTATTTCGCATGCTTCCATTCCCAGATGTATTCTATCTACTGCCTCCAGCTGCAGGTTTCTTATGAACTCCACCAGTTCTTTTTCCTTTTTGCTTATTTTTCCAACAGCCAGTGTTCTAGTCATGTCAGAATAGTAGCCTTGATATCTGCCGCCCAAGTCCACTACCACCAATCCTTTCTCAATCTTCTGTCTGCTTGCGTGGGCGTGTATGTCTGCGCCGTTTTTGCCTGAAGCCAGTAGCATTCCATGCTGGAAGGGCGGCGTTTCAGAGCCAAGCTTCCTGATTGTGTGTTCTATTTCAGCGACAGCGTCCAATTCTCTGACGCCCTTTTTGACTACTGAATAAGCTTTTTTCATGCCCCCTGAAGCTATTGCAGCAGCCTTATTCAGCATCTCAATCTCATATCCCGTCTTTACAGCTCTTTGTTCCTCCACAATGTCCGTCTGCTTTAGCCTGCATTCAAGCGTGCCTTTAAGCTTTTTGAAGTGGCTTGCACTCAAGTTTTCAACCCCAAGCTTCCTGCACTTCAACGTCTTTATCTTCTGTTTTACCGCATTCTCCTTGTATACTCTGACTTCAAAAGGATATTCCCTTGAATTGTATAAGTCT
>VGJA01000087.1 GCA_016867655.1 Candidatus Altarchaeales archaeon
TGCATCCCAGAAGAGAGGCCGATAGGCGAATACATAAAAAACGGCTTGGTCATCTTGGACAAGCCGAGGGGTCCTACAAGCCATCAAACCGCATCCTGGGTTAAGGAAATACTTGGGGTTCAAAAGGCAGGGCATTCTGGCACGCTAGACCCTGCTGTAAGCGGAGTACTGCCAATAGCAGTAGAAGACGCATCCAAAATACTTGACTTCCTTTTGGGAGAAGACAAAGAATACATAACAGTAATGCGCCTGCATGCTGACGTAAAAAAAGAAAAGCTGGAAAAAACCCTCAAACAATTCCAAGGCAAAATCTATCAAAAGCCGCCGCTCAAGTCTGCAGTAAAAAGACAGCTTAGAACCAGAACCATACACAAAATAGAAATATTGGAAATCAATGAAAGAGACATACTGCTCAAAATAAAATGCGAAGCCGGCACTTACATAAGAAAGCTATTGCACGACATCGGTCTCGTATTGGGCGTTGGCGCGCACATGCAGGAGCTTAGAAGAACAAAAGCAGGCCCCTTCAACGAAAACCAGGTTGTGACGTTACACGACCTGAAAGACGCATGGCAGACACTCAAAGAAGAAAAAGACGACACACAACTTAGAAAAACAATACTCCCCATAGAACAGGCAGTCCAAAACCACCGGAAAATCTGGGTTAAAGACACCGCAGTAGACGCCATATGCCACGGCGCAAACCTACATATGCCAGGAATAGCCAGACTCCACGCAAACATAAAAAAAGGCCAGGAAACCGCCTTAATGACCCTCAAAAACGAACTAATAGCCATAGCAACCTCAAACCACAACAGCCAGGAACTCTTGAAAAAAGAGCATGGAGTAGCTGCCGAACTGCAGAGAGTCATAATGAAGCCAGGAACCTACCCCAAACAATGGAAAACCAAACCCAAAAATGAAGACACAACAAACTGAAACCTATGAAAACTACCCCCACAAGCGTAATACTGTCAAACCTGCCGTCAATCTCGATATACCTCCATAATACTGCTCGCACTACTAAGCCTAGCGGGAAACGCAACAATAAGAACTCAAATAGCCTGCAAACACTGCAAACAACGAAAACTAGGCTGCCCAGCAGAAAAACTATTCAACAAAAACAAAAAATAAAAAAAGAAAGAAAAGGCTCGCCGAGGTTGGAATCTCCCCCTTGCGGGGATGTGCATCCTTTGGGTGCACACATACAGGGTTCGAACCCCAAAATATTATTATGGCAAGACGGTTTAAAATCAGTAGACGTAGGTCTAAGATGGTCAGATTAGCTTGTTGAAGTCGTCGTAGACTTTGCTTCTGTGCCCTATGAACAATACCACCACCTTCTGTTCTTTATGCCATATTTCGTATATCACTCGGTAGTCTCCAACCCTTAGTTTGTAGTATTCCGATGGCTGCAGGCGTTCTCCCTTTTGCTGTGGAGAATCCTCCAAAGACTTGAACTTCTCAGTAATCCTTTCCCTTGTTGTTTTGTCCAGCTTCTTAAGGGATGCATTAGCTTTAGGGTGCAAGAATACAGAGTATTTCATCTAAGATTACTTCAATGGTACAAGCTTGTCTGGATTAGCTCTCGCCTCCTTGCTCCTCGCGGAAAGCATTCCAAGAAACTCCCTTGTCTTCTCCCTCTCCTGGTAGTAGGCTATCATCATTTTGATGGCATCACTTCTCGACGCGAAAAAGCCATGTTTCACAAGCACGTCAATGAAGTCTACCATTGTCTCCGGCACACGCACATTAACCGAAATCATATCAAAACACCTGTAAACATATATATTTACACAAATATAAATACTTAAAAACAAGTCAAAATGTGGCGATGTGTCTATGTATCAATGTGTTAATGTAACTCGCCGAGGTTGGAATTCTGAACCGCGGGGAACCTATGGTTCCCCCCAGTTCTAAGTTGTTCCTGACCCCCTCCTACATCTCGCCTTCGGCGAGATTTCTCGAGGACTAATTAAACTCCCAATACTAGGAGTGCTTTACCCTTTTGATAAGCAGTTTCTGAGAAATTGATGAGGTTTTGATTAACTTTTATCAAGGAAGTTAGAATACCCTCCCATTTGATTTCATATTCCTTTAGACGATATAGTAAGTAGGGTAATCTAAGATCATCATTATCTACTGTTATGAAACTATTTTTCTCCACTATCTGGCAGAATGAGTCAAAGTTATTTATTTCTTGGAATTGCATTTTCAATGCCTTAAATTGATCAATTAGTTCAGTAAGTTGCTCTCCTTCGAATTTTGTTGAACCATAATAATTGAAGTTAGGGTGGCAATTATATAAGCAGGTTGCGAATAGACTGAACAATGCTTCTTTAAGGAATATTGAATTTGACTGCCAATGGTGAATATATCTGTCTCCTTTATCAACAATCTGAAACTCAACATATGCTCCTCCTTTAACACCTGATTCTGTTACAATATCGTGGATGTCAAAGTCTTTCATGTCAGATACTAAAATGTGTTTTATAAAGAAAAATAGAGATAGGTTTCACTGATGCAAGTTTTTGTGGTATTGAGCATAGCGAGATATCGTCTGGGGAGGGTCAGGAAACGTGTTAACTGGGCCCAGGTAACCACTAAAGGTTACCTGGACGCGGTTCACGCCGAAGTTGGGATTTCCCCGAGCCTCCCTAACGGGGACCTCGTCCCTACGGGACTCGGCTGCGGCTTGGGATTTCGTCCCTCTCCCCTGCGGGGGGATCGGGACTCTGGAACCCTTCGGCCTCCCGTCGCACGTATAGTGCATGCGGGATTGAAGCGCTAGCGGAAATCCCACCATCCGCTTCAGGTGTATGAGGACGATAGTCCTCATTTGGACTCGTCGGGATTTGAACCCGAGGCCTCTCCCAATCTGGAGCTCGCGAAGTTTCTTTCTTTTTCGCGAGCGTTTTTCTTTTCCCCAGAGGGGAAAAAAGCTCTGCCAAGGGAGCGATCTACCAGTCTGATCTACGAGCCCTTTTTGGGTTTTATTCATTGGTGTTTTGTTGTTTAAATTAAGTTTACAATACGTTTCCTGAAGTGTTGAATTGCCTTTTTATCGCAAAAACTTAATAATAATTCCTCAAAAAATGCCGAGGTGGCAGAACCTGGTTCAATGCGCAGGCCTGCTAAAGCCTTTTTCTTTCTTTTCGAAAGAAAGAAAAAGCCTTGGGAAAAAGAAAGAAACGCCCAGGGCAATAAGGTTTCAGTCAGTCTGTGGTCGAAAGGCCGTTTGGGTTCAAATCCCAACCTCGGCGAACCTTTTCTTTCTTTTTGTCCCCCTTCGGGGATGCCCAGCAAAGCTGGGCAGAAAAAGAAGCTACGGTAGGTGCCTCGAACGGCAAAAACGTGCACGAAAAGAAAGAAAACGCGTTGGAGGCCGAAGGCTTTGTTATAGGCTCATTATTTCTGTTGGCGAGTATTCGTCTGTGAGGAATATCCCCTCTGAAGTGTTTACTGTGAAATTGTTTAGCACATAACTTCTTATGGATTTGTTTACAGACTCCTTTTCTGGTTCAGGCACTTTTTCCAGGAATTTTTCCACATCGCCAATTGCGTTGTCTCCTTTGAGGGATATGATTAGTATGGTGTCGCCCAATGTGTTGTTTGGGTTGGCCGGTATTGCGTAGTTTCTGCTGAATGTGGGTTCCAGTGTTTTTCCGATGGATTTGATTATCATTGAGTTTTTGCCCTCTAGGGAGGAGATTACGTTTTGGACGTACACGCCGTCGTTGGTTAGGTGGTTGTCTACTTCGCGAATCATCTCGTAGGTGGTGAGGTGGAAGGGTATTTGACGTGTGGAGCTGTAGACGTCCATAATTATTAGGTCATACTTCTTATCCTTTTTTTTGAGGAACAGGCGTGCGTCATCTGCAAAAAAATGCACTTTATCCCCTTCTTTCTCTGAAAAATAGGTTGTGGCAACTTCGAACACCTTAGGGTCTATGTCAACAACGTCTATGTCAACTTCGGGGTAGATGGCGTGCAAGTAGTCTATTCCAATCCCTGCTCCGTTTCCAAGGAAGAGAACGTTTTTTATGTCGGGTTTGAAAAGCCAGGGAATTTGCGTCAAACTGACGTAATCGTAAAAACTTTTGTTGTATTTGGCAAAAATACCGCCCTGAATGAGGTTTCCAACCTGTAGAACGCGCACATTACCCATGCTTTCATTGAACTTGAATTCAGACACGGTAATGGAGTTGTAGACTGTGTCTCCTTCAAAGAGTACTGTACTGTTGGGCATGATATACTCTGGTTGCAACCAAATTATTTGTATCACAATTGGGCCGGCAATCATAACTACATCTAAGAGTCTAATTATTTTTTTTTTGAAGTTTAGAAACAGAGATATTGCCAGCAGCAAAACTCCGAGCATCAGTACTATGGTCTTGATTTTGAAGTATGGCATCAAAACAAACCCGCTGATGAAGGTGCCGAATATGCTACCTACTGTCGATATGGAGTATATAAAACCGCTAGTGCGGCCCGCGCTATCAACTGACCTGCTGGTCAGTCTAATGCAGTATGGCGAGACTTTGGCCAGATAGTAGCTTGGCAGGGCTAGACTAACAACCGAGCCTACCAGAGTACCTAACTCTTGGCCGAGGCCGGCAAACATTCCTGCCAGCATCACGGTTAAGGGGAGAAGGGAGGTGTACAAGGCAGCCATGAAAACAATATTTGCGAGGCCTTCTCTGCTGCCCTCTCTGTCGGCCTCCACACCACCCTTGTAATAGCCAAGGCTCATGGAAACCATTACAACGCCTATTATGCTAGTCCAAACGAAGAAAGTGTTCCCATAGTAGGGCACGAACATCCTGGCGCCAATAATCTCAACCACCATAATCGCCATCCCGCAGAAGAAGGCAATAAACTCAACCCAGGTGAAAGAATGACCTCTGAAACTAAAAACCATGTTACTTATTGCTTTTGCATCTTAAAACAGCAATGCATTTTAAATCAGATGATTGACTAGACTAGTTTTTTTTTTAGTATCAGAAAGATGAAGC
>VGJA01000088.1 GCA_016867655.1 Candidatus Altarchaeales archaeon
TGAAGATAATACAGAATGGAGTCAATGAATTCAAAAAACAAGGACTAATCTTGATTGACTCTGAAGGCAGGCATAAGTTGGACTCGCAGTTGATGAAGGATTTGAATGAAGTGTATAGTGCAGTCAAGCCGGACAAAGTTTTGTTGGTTTTGGATGCTACTATGGGTCAGACTGTGGGCGAGCACGCTAAAGCATTCAAAGAGTCCTTGAAGATTGACGGGTTGATTTTGACTAAACTGGAGGGCAGCGCCAAGGGAGGAGGCGCTTTGTCTGCGTGCGCTGTTTTGGATGTTCCAGTCTTTTTTATCGGCGTTGGCGAGCACATAAAAGATTTTGAGTTGTTTGACCCTGAAAGGTTCACTTCAAAATTGTTGGGTATGGGCGACATCCAAGGCCTTTTAGAGAAGGCCAAGGAAGCTAAGTTTGACGAAGAGTCTGCCAAAAGAATGATGAAGGGTGATTTCAACCTTAATGACCTTTACCAGCAGATAGAGCAGATGAGCAGTCTAGGCCCGTTGGACAAGATTATGGAGATGCTGCCTTTTCAAGTAAAGATTCCCAAGGAGATGATGCAGCTCCAGCAGGAAAAAGTTAAGAAGTTCAAGATTATCATTGATTCAATGACCAAGGTGGAGAGGCAGGAGCCTGACTTGATTAAGGCTGCAAGAGTTGACCGAATCGCCAAGGGTTCTGGAACAAAGCCCGAGGAAGTCAGAGAGCTGCTGAACTACTACAATAAGATGAAGAAATTGATGAAGGGCATGAAGCCCAGGAAAATGCAGAATCTGATGCGAAAGTTTGGAGGAATGGGTTTTTAATTGTTCGGTTTTCAGTTTTGGGTTTTCCGTTTTCAGTTGCGAATATTCAGCGGTTTATCCTCTCTGAGTAGTATTCTCGCCTGCCTGAAGGTTTTGTTGGAAACTTGTGAAACAAAGCCATGTCGTCGTCTTCGTGCGCTTTTGGGAGGTTTCTAATGGCACTTTCAAAATTGTCATCTGTTCTATACCCCCGTTTTGAGATTAATCTTCTTGTATCCTCTTGTCTCCACCCTGCATCCACCTGCATTTTGGCTGCTCCAGCAGATGCAGCGCATTTTTCCATCTTGTCCAGCATTTCAGAGCCAACACCCTTTGATTCCAAAGTTGTTCTTCTATGCCAGCAGTAGGCTTTTTTTGTCTTTTGGTTTACGCCAAACCCAAAATGACCGACTATGCAGCCTTCAACCACTCTGCCTTCTTCAACGGTTGCATTCAGGGCCAGGAAAATGTAGCATTGAAATTCTCCATCTTGAAAGGAATGGCTTCTAAGCACAACAAGCTGTTTGTCTGCTGTCTCATAGAGGCCTTGAAACATCCACTTAATCCAATATGGTTGCTTTTCCAGACACTTTGTTTTCTCAACATGCACTTCAGTTCGTTTTTCCGTCTCTCTATCCCTAACCAAAAATACAAAGTCTTTTTCTTCAGAGCGGATGAATTCTTGCGGCGTGATGGCTCTTGTTCTCCTTATTTGCTTTAATTCTCCCGGCGAGAGTAAGCCTACATTAATGTCATGTCCTCCCCTTGTTGTTATGAATCGTTCTTCTGGCGGGAGCAGGTCTGCATTGACTCGGCGTCCTCTATTGGTTCTTATGAATTCAGCCATTTTGTTTGAACTCTATCTTGTCTCCTATTTCCGTAGTGCCTAACCTATTCGGTCTCCAGTCTTCAGTCCTCGGTTTTCTGTTTTCTGTTTTCGGTTTCCGAGAACTGAAAACCTCGGGAAACTGGAAACTGGGAACCGAAAACCGGGAACCGAAAAGAGGAAACCCTAGTTCTATTACATATCTTGCAGGCTTTTCAGGCTTATAAATGCGCCAAGTGCTGGGTTTAAGTGGGTTGAAGGGCTGGACATTCTCCTGCAGGTCAACAACATTCATTTTGCTGTCCGCCCAGATTACGTCAATCGGAAACCTCATGAACAACATGTGTATTGCTGCAGCTGTGGCATCGTCAAAGCCGCAGTCTAACACAAGATCTTTTCTTCCAGAAAACATCAGTCCTCGCATTCTGCCGAACAGCGTGTTTGCAATGCCTGCATTCCTGCTTAATACTATGTTCCTAGTCTTGTTGACAACCTGCATCTCTATATTATTACAATCTTTCCAATATTTACCTGATGATTTGCGCCTCTCTGACGGAAAAAACGGTGTCGGGAATGATTAAAGCTGGGAATAAGACTAAGGCTGATTTGGTTGAGGTTAGATTGGACTTTCTCCAGGACTTCAACAATCTAGGCAGGCTTGCTTTAATCAGAAAACCAATCATTGCAACCTGCATGCCAAAATGGGAGGGCGGCCGCTTCAAAGGAACTGAAAGACAGAGAATAAAGCTTTTGGAAGAAACCCTGGGTTTTGCAGGCTACCTTACAATAGAACTTAAGGCAAGGCAGTCAGACAGGGATGGCTTAACCAAGAAAGCCAGGAAGAGGAAGGTCAAAGTTATTGTCGCTTGCCATGACTTCAAGAAGACTCCCTCAAAAAAAGACATTGCAAGCGTCATAAAAAAAGAGCTTTCCATTGGGGATTTTGCAAAGATTGCTTGCATGCCAAAGAGCATGGCTGACGTCTTGAATCTAGTGAGCGTTTTGTCTGAAAGCAAGAACAAAAGCAGGATTATAGCATTGTCTATGGGCAAGCTCGGCAGGGTTTCAAGGATAATCTGTCCTCTGTTGGGTTCTTTCCTAACTTACGGGAGCGTTTCCAAGGGCAAAGAGGCCGGGCCAGGACAGTTGACTGTAGACGAGTTGAGACAGATTTTTACAGCACTTTCTAGATAGCCTATAAGCCATACCGACTGCTGGCGAATTGAATATCCTCAGCGTTTTCCAAACAGCCTATAAGCCATATATACTACCATTCTAAGATAGTTAACCGTTATGTCTCAGGAATCTAAAAAACTTGTGGATTTATTGAAGAAAGCCCAGGTGGAGGAGGCTTTAGCCTTTGCAGAAAAGATGAAAAACAGCTCGCTGGCTTCACAAATACTCAGCGATTTTGCCGGCTCGCTTGTGAAACACTTGTATGAATATGAAACAGCTGAACAGCTTTTGAAGAAGGCTGTGTCGTTAAACTCCAGGAATGCTGAAGCTCACTATAATTTGGGCGTTCTCTACACAGAGCCAGCTCTTCTCATGAGGAACGAAGGCAAGCTGGCTGAAGCAGAAAAAGCCTACCTGCGGGCAATCAAACTGAAGCCAGATTTCATGGAAGCACATTACAATCTCTCTTTGCTTTACCATTTTACAGGCCGCAGCGACGAAGCTGACTTGGAGCAGTCTGTTGTTGCAGACTCCTGCGAGGAAAAAGACTTGGCAGATGGGCTTAAAAAAGTTTTAGACAAAAAGAGAAAGAAGATAGACGTTGAGGAGATGCTTGGAAGATTGGATGCTCTTCCTTAGATAAAAATAGGTATTAGAAGACACTATCTAGAAGATTAAGTGATGTCTCTTAGGGGGGGAGGTAGATGAGCATTGAGAAATATCCTTCAGACTAAAACAACTCTTTCAAGTATATTCTGTGTCTGCCCAGTTTGCCACCATAATTTCCGGCTGAAATTCTAACCAAACCTTTCATTCCGTCTACTGCTTGTATTGCCTTTTTCATCGCCTCTCTGACAGCCTCAACAGTAAGCCCGTTTATCACAATTTCGGGTATGGTTTCAACTCCCTTGGGCACCTGCGAGTTTTCAACAATATTTCTCAACATTGGGCAGTAGGGCTCGTTTGTGCTGGGCCCAATGTGCTTATATTTTCCTCCTGCCTTAGAGCCTGCAGAACAGCCTTCCCTGAAAGTCAACACAACCCCTTCAACCTTTTTTATCGCCTCCTCTGCCTTGTCCAATATCTCCAAAGCGTTTTTTTCATTACTGCAAAAAAGCCATAGATTACCGCCCATGATGCCGGGCTCGAAACCCATCTTTCTTTCAATCTTGAACGAGCCCATCATTATTGGCACTTCAATCATCTCTCTGCCACAGTATTCCACATGTCTTTCAAACCCGTCTCCGCAGTTTCCAACACGGTAAGTCATGTCTAGTTTTTCTTCTGAATATAGTGCATTAAATAATGTTGTTGTCGGCACCACAAGAATGCCCTGCCTAATCCTCCTGCCAAGCTCAAACTCCAGCTTCTCTTTAGCGTCCTTGGTTTTGTTGACCCAAATCTGGATTAAGGCACCTTCCCTCCCATCGGGCGTCTCACTGCCGCTTACATACCTCTCCAAACCCCCTTCAGACTCTCCTAGAACAGTGCAAGCCAGTGCAGTTGAGTCCAATGCAGCCCTCTTCAAGCGTTTTTCATCCGCAGCAGTAATAAGCATTCTCGCAACCAAGCCGTCAAAGGCCTCGCAGTAGGTGTCCTCCACAGGAGTTTTCATCTTTTCTCTAATGCTTTAACAACAGCATCCCTCATGACATCCACCGGCGGTTTTATTCCAAGCCAAATCTTCAATGACTCTGCACCCTGGTTTACGAGCATCCCAACACCACTTATAGTCTTGCAACCTCTTTTCCTCGCCTCCTTAAGCAGTTTCGTCTCCACTGGATTGTAGACTATGTCCATCACTACCAAACCTTTTTTCAGCAGTCTGGTGTCTATCGGCGTTTCATCCACCTTCGGAGTCATCCCAACAGGCGTTGCGTTAATCAATACATCCACTTTTTCTATCAGGCCAGCAAGCGTTTCTTCTCCCATGGTTGTTGCATGCACTCTTGCATTTAGTTTTTCCTTTATATCCCACACCAAGTCAGAGGCCTTTTCCATTATCTTGTCTGAAATCCACAACTCACATTTTTCTTTTGCAAGCTGGAAGCCAATCGCCCTTGCAGCACCGCCAGCGCCAATAATAAGTATTCTCTTTCCTTTGACATCCACACCAGCTTCTTCAAAAGCCCTTACACACCCAATTCCGTCTGTGTTGTAGCCAACCACTTTTTTTCCAAA
>VGJA01000089.1 GCA_016867655.1 Candidatus Altarchaeales archaeon
TCCCCATGCGTCCTGTAGCCTCCTGCAGTCCTTTCAAGACTTCTGGAGGGATTTCAACAGGCCTGAATTCAGCGGGAGATTTCCTGACTATCATCAATTTTAATATACTCAGTTTCAGGTTAAAACTACATCGAGGCCATTTTTCTTCTCTAAAATCCTGTATTTCCTCTTGGAGATGATTACAAGGCAGGACAGTTTTTATTCGGACGAAGAGATACTCAAGGAACTGAACCCCTTGGTTAGGGATTGGTTTAAATCAGGCTTCGGCGAGTTTGCCCTGCCGCAGAAGTATGCAATACCCAACATCCACAACCGGTTGAATACTCTGGTTTCAGCGCCCACTGGAAGCGGCAAGACTTTGACCGCATTTCTGTCGATACTGAACGAGTTGATTAACCTTTCAGACAACAGCAAACTTGAAGACAAAGTCTACTGCGTTTATGTCTCCCCCTTGAAGGCTTTGAACAACGACATTGAGAAAAACCTTAATGCGCCGTTGAAGGAACTGGAGCAATTAGCAGGCCCCGCAGGCGGGACAGGCAGAAAGCTGGGAATAAGAGTGATGGTTAGGACTGGCGACACCAAGTCCAGCGAAAAGAGCAAGATGTTGAAGACTCCGCCTCACATACTCATCACAACTCCTGAAAGCCTTGCGATAATACTGAATGCGCCGAAATTCAAGGAAAAATTGGTTGACGTGAAGTGGGTTATCGTTGACGAGATTCACGCCTTGGCTGAAAACAAGAGGGGCGTTCATCTAAGCCTGACTTTGGAGAGGCTGCAGAATCTTGCGGGCAGGTTCATCAGAATAGGCTTGAGCGCAACGATTTCACCTTTGGAGAAGATTGCGGAATTTCTCGTAGGCTATGAAAAAGGAGAAGCGAGGGATTGCGTGATAGTTGACGCCCAGGCTTTGAAGAAATTGGACATAAAGGTTTTGAGCCCTGTGCCGGACTTGATTAAGGCAAGCCAGGAAGAGATTCACTCCAAGATGTATAAGCTTTTGGACGAGTTGATTCAAAATCATAAGACAACACTTATCTTCACAAACACTAGAAGCGGGACTGAAAGAGTGGTTCATCACCTTAAGACAAAATTTGCTGGCAGATACTTTGACAACATCGGAGCGCACCACTCTTCATTGAGCGCTGAACACCGTCTTGACATAGAGAACAAGCTGAAGAACGGGGAGCTTAAGGTTGTGGTGTCTTCAACAAGCCTGGAATTGGGGATTGACATAGGTTACATAGACTTGGTGATTTTGCTTGGAAGCCCGAAGTCTGTGGCAAGAGCATTGCAGAGGATCGGGCGTTCAGGGCATAAGCTTCATGACAAGGCTGTGGGCAGGATTGTGGTCATGGACCGCGACGACCTGGTTGAATGCTCGGTATTGCTGAAGAACGCTCTTGAAGGGAATATTGATGAGATCAGGATTCCTGAAAACTGTTTGGACGTGCTGGCGCAGCACATCTACGGCATTGCGATAAACGAACAGCAGTATATTGAAAACGTGTATGAACTGGTGAAAAGGAGCTACTGCTACCGCAATCTGAAAAAAGAGGACTACAATGCTGTCTTGGACTATCTGGCGGGCAAGTATGTCGAGCTTGAACAGAGGAACGTTTACGCTAAAATCTGGGTTGACGAAAACACTGGAATGATAGGCAGGAAGAGCAGGACTGCAAGAGTGATATACTCCACGAACATCGGAACGATTCCTGAAGAGTCGTACATTACTGTGAAAGTTGGGAACATCAAGATTGGCATGATAGACGAAGGCTTTCTGGAGAGATTGAAGAAAGGCGACATCTTTGTCTTGGGCGGAAAGATTTACAGACTGGATTACTGCAGGGGGATGACCTGCCAGGTAAGCCCGTCAGCTGGGCCGCCAACAGTGCCGTCTTGGTTTTCAGAGCAGCTGCCTTTAAGCTTTGGGCTTGCGATGGAAGTGCAGAAGTTCAGAAGATTTATGGAGGAGAGAATCACAAAGCCTGAACAGGAAGTCAAAGACTTTATTAGAGGTTATTTGTATGTTGACGAGAATTCCGTCAATTCAATCTACCAGTATTTCAAGGAGCAGTATCTTTATGCATTGATTCCAAATGACAAGAAGATTCTTGTGGAATACTATGAGACTTTCAAGACAAGGCATGTCATATTCCACACGCTTTTCGGCAGGAGGGTGAACGATGCACTGTCTAGGGCGGTGGCTTACGTCATTTCCAGAAGGCAGCACAAGAATGTCGGCATTGGACTTACAGACAACGGTTTTTACCTGACGATAAAGGACAAGGTGCAGGTTATACAGTCTCTGGACGAGCTGACTCCAGACAACATGCGAGACATTCTAGAAAGAGCTATTGAGAAGACTGACGTGCTTGCCAGACGCTTTAGGCACTGTGCAACCAGAAGTTTGATGATACTGAGGAGTTACAAAGGCAGGCAGAAGTCTGTTGGAAGACAGCAGATGGGAAGCAGGATTCTGCTCAGCTATGTGAAAAAGATTTCTGAGGACTTCTCGATACTAAAGGAAGCGAGGAGGGAAGTGCTTGAAGACTTGATGGACATAAAGAGTGCGACTTGGGTTGTAAAGCAGATTAAGGAGGGCAGGATTAAAGTTAAAGTTGTTTCAAACGACATTCCAAGCCCTTTCGCATTCGGAATGATAGCGCAGGGCTACATGGACATGCTCAGAATTGAGGAACGCACTGAATTCGTCAAAAGAATGCACGAAGCGATACTAATAAGGATTAGAGACAGGGAAGTGACGGGATAGCAGGCAGCAGGCAGGCATATCTTACACACATATTTCATCCCTTATCAGGGATGCCCTTTCACCTCTGTCTGGGATGCGCCCCCATCACAGGATATGTAAGGGTGCATGCACATAGCGGATGTGCACCCCTGAGGGCAAGGCTCTGTGAGCGATGTGATTAGCCTCACATACTTATATATACAAAAGTGTAATATTATTCCAAGATAGTATATATTTTAGTGTAATATGGACTTAAGCAAGGAGGAGATAATCGCAATAAACAAAACGCTTGGAGGAAACCTTGTGGCGAACGGCAGCATAGAGTTCGCATTGCACGCAGGAAAAGGAAGAAGCCTCTATTGGAGGATAGCCCTGCTGTGGAGGGCGATACTCGTGGACCACCCGTTCACAGACATCAACAAGAGAACGACCTTCAACGCAACCATATTGACGCTCAACAGAAGCGGAATAAAAACAACAGACGAAATGAAGGAGAGGATAGTGAAAGAGATACTGAAGATATCCAAAGAAGGGACAATATCAGTGAAAAACATAGAAAGGAGGGTTAGGTATGCTGTCGAAGGAAATTAGAAAACTATTGAAGGAAAACGAAAAGTACAACAATATGTTCGAGCGCTATGACCAGACCAGAAAATTGGACTTGGACAAGGTTAGGCGGAGCTTTACCATAAGAGAGAGTTCATACAGAAGACTTAAGGAGTTGTCCGAGTCCACTGGAAAATCCATGTCAAGCCTGTTGGACAGGATGATAGAAAAAGAGTAGAATATGAAAGAGCTTGAAATAATTCCTGGAGTCAAGATTATCGGACTTGCGTTACTGCTGGAAAAAGAGAAGACCCTTGTTTTTTCAGACACTCATTTGGGCTACGAAGAGTTTTTGAACAAACAAGGCATTATGGTGCCGAAATTCCAGTATAAAGAGGTGGTTGAGCATTTGCAGGCAGTCTTAAAGCATGCCATGCCTGAAAAGATTGTGATAAACGGTGACTTGAAGCATGAGTTCGGCAGGATTTCAGAGCAAGAATGGAGCGAGGTATTGCAGTTTTTGGACTTCCTCAAGGACTATGAAGTGATACTAGTGAAGGGCAATCATGACAACATAATAGGCCCCATTGCAGGCAAAAAGAATGTTAAAGTAGTAGATGAGTATAAGATTGGAAGTTTTTTGATAGCCCATGGCAATAGAATCCCCAAAACTGAAAACCGAAAACTGAAAACCGTCATTATAGGCCATGACCATCCTGCGCTAGGGCTTAGGGAGGAAGGCAGATTGGAAAAAGTGAAATGCTTTCTGGCAGGCAAATGGCAAGGCAAGAATTTGATAGTGATGCCCTCCCTAAATTTCATAACAGAAGGCGTGGACATACTGCAGGAAAGACTGCTGTCGCCGCTGCTGGATGACATAGGCGATTTCAAAGCCTACTGCGTTGAAAAAAACGAAGTAATGTACTTCGGACGGATAGCAAGCCTGCCTAAAGAGTAGGCTATTTAGAGAGTTACAGAAGGGAGACTTCAGGGCAATGACTGCCAATCTGTCTTTATCTCTATTTAAACCATCTGCCTTATCATTATATTAGGATGATTGATGCCAAAGAGTTTGCTGTTAGGATATCTGGCGTAGAGGGAACGGTCAAGATAGCTGGCATTATTCTAGATGAGCATGGAGGGGACAGGGAAAGTGCAACCAGAGCTTTGATTCATTTCCTGAGGGAAGACAACGGCGAGTTTAGAAGACGCGTCGGAAACACCCTTTTAGAACAGTTCAGGGATTTTGCCCCGAAGATTCTGATTGGCGCTCTGAATGCTGGAACTCCGGAAGAAGAGTCCAGGAGGGCGTTCGCCAAAGAGTTGCTGGTTAGTTTCGGCCAGCAGGCTGTGAGATACCTCGTCCCGTGCCTGGGAGACAGGGAGTTGAGAGAATCTGCAAGCGAAGTCTTGATTAAGATTGGAAAACCGTCTGTCAACACCCTACTGCCGGTCTTAGATAATGACGACCCGGAGAGGGTGAGCATGGTGAAAAAGACGCTGGTTGGGATAGGAAAGCCGGCAGTCAAGCCTGCAATCAAAGCGATGTTCTCGCCGAAACACGGCATTGCAGAAACTGCGCAAGAGATTTTGATTGCGATTGGAAGAGACGCGCTTCCAGAGCTTAGAAGCGAAAGAGAGAAGATTGCGGGAAGACGGAAAACCATGAAACG
>VGJA01000090.1 GCA_016867655.1 Candidatus Altarchaeales archaeon
AGCAAGAAAATAGCTGGCAAGCTGCCGCAGGTGCTTGCAGACAAGGAAAGACTGATGCTTGTGGTTGAAAACCTGGTTGGAAACGCCATAAAATTCACACCTCAAGGAGGCAAGATAGAAGTCACAGCATCAAAAGACGGAGACTTTGTTCTAGTGGAAGTCCGAGACACAGGCATCGGAATCCCGGAAGAAGACAAGGAAAAAGTCTTTGAAAAATACTACCAGGTGAAAAGCGGCTCAGTCACCTCCACGGGCGGCTCAGGACTTGGATTGGTGATATGCAAGAGCATTGTCGAAGACCTGGGCGGCAAAATCTGGGTTGAAAGCAAGCTGGGCAAAGGCAGCACATTCAAGTTCACACTACCTTATAAGGAAGCAAAAAAATAGTATGAACTGCAAGGTGATTTCAACGGAGGTAAAAGATGGCAAAAAAAGTGTTGATTGTTGACGACGAACCTTCTGTGGCCAAGGCCGTGAAGATGATTCTGGACGCAGACGGCTTTGAAACCCGGGCGGTGTTCGGCGGAGAGGACTGTCTGAAAACATTGGAGAAGGAGAAATTCGACCTCGTGCTTTTGGACATAATGATGCCGAAAATAACCGGATGGCAGGTTTTCGAGGAAATAAAGAAAAAACATCCTGAACAAAAAGTGGCCTTCCTGACTGTGATAAAGTATTCTACCACAGTCAAGGAAAAACTGGAAAAAGAAGGTCTTTCAGGCTGCATAACAAAACCCTTTGAGAACGAGGAGCTGGTAAACCGCGTGAAGTCCATAACTTCTAAGTGATTGCATGATGTTAGCAAAGGACCTGGTGCTTGAGGATGTGGTAAAGATAGACGTCCAAAAAGACATCCTGGACGCCTTGTTCACCATGTTCACCGCCCACCAGTATATACTGCCAGTTTTCAGCGAATCAAAGTTTGTTGGAATTCTAGGCATGTCGCATTACGCCAGAGTCCTTCAAGATTTGCAGAGGAAACCAGAGTCAATACACATAAGCGAAATCATGGATAGTAAAATAACATCAGTCTCCCCAACCGCAGACGTCAAGCAGGTGATGGACAAATTGTGCGAGAGAGGCGTCTACGGCATTCCAGTCACTTCAGGACATGACTTCCTTGGCATAATAAGGCGCCAAGACCTGCTGAAAAACTTTTTGCATTTGATTAAAGGAAGGTTCAAGGTGATGGACGTCATGTCCTACCACATCACCACAAGCAGCATACACGACCCCATAGAAAGCGTCGTCAAAAAGGCGGTAGTCGGCGGGGCCAGAAGAATCGTCATCCTGAACTACGACAAAGTCGAGGGCATAATAACCTTCAAAGACTTGGTCAACATCCTCCTGGCTGAAAAGGTTGATTTATCCCAAATGTCGGTGAAAGACATACTCACTCCCAACCAGCTCACAATAAGCAAACTAGATGACGCCAAAAAAGCCGGAGACATGATGCTCGAATGGGACGTCGGCGGCGTGCCGGTAGTCGACAAAACCCTCGAAGGAATAGTCCGAGACAAAGACCTGATTCAAAGAATACGCCTACTACTTTAATTCAGCCTCTTTCTCCAGCCTTATCTTTTGATGGGTTGTGGAGGTTGTTCGTAGATGCTTTTCACAAATTCCAGGTAGGCTTTTTCAATTTTTTCATATTCTGTGTTTAAGGCTGGCGGGAGTCCTACAGCTACTGCTTCAGCATCTTTGGCGAGGTTGCTTAAATCTGGAAGATCTTCACGTTTTCCAATGTCTGCAATGGCTTTGACAAAAGCAAGCTGCGGCAGTTCCTCCTGTCTGGGCGGCGTGTCAAACCAACGCAGCAGCTCGTCTTCCAGCTTTGTCTTAACCTGAGGCAGTATGCTGGGATTGATTCTAATGGCAATCACAGTGCGGAGGATATCCAAGCCTTGGTTGTAGACGTCTTCTGAAATTGTTTTCAGGCCAAGCAGGCTTCTGGCGGTGGTGGCGATTCGGATGGTTGTTAAACCAGCATCTTTATGGGCTTTGCTGAGCAATTCATACGGGTTCCTGCAGTCCACTGTGGCTGCGACCAGTATGCCAGAAAGCGGCTGCGCAGCCTCCTTCACCCTCTTTTCTTGCGCAGCTTTTGCAGCAGCATCGGCAGCCTGCAATTGCGTTGCCCTCTCTTTAGCTTCTCTAAGAACCCTAGCTTGATATATCATTTCTGTTTCAGGCTTGCCTGCTGCCACAGGAGTTTCAGCTAGTTTCTCCTTGCCTTCAGATATCACTCTCTCATGGGCTTCAGCCTCTTTTCTAAGAATCCTATCTAATTCAGCCATCCTGGTGTTCACATCCTCTACAGTCGACCTCGCAGGCAACGCAAGCTGTCTGGGACGCTTGGCGGAATCAACAACAGCCCTGAAGGCGTCAGCTACAACTCTAAGCTCATCAGCTTTTTTCTTTGCAGCAGCCTGCTCTTCTGCCGGACTTTTGACGAGTTTTTTTATCAGCCTTCTGGCGTTGTCCACAGTATTCTCTCCGACATGAGCGCCGGCCTTGCTTGCAAGTTCTCCAGCCCTTCTTGCATGCCTTTCTTTCCACAAACGCCAGTCTGAGAAATCTGGTTCAATGCCACTGCTTCTAAGACTTGCGAGCATACGCTTGATTTCTCCGCCGCTCATCGCATTGATTCTGTCTCTCTCCCAAACTGCTGTATCCATCAGTGCAATGGCAAAATCATCCGCATACATCAAAACAAGTTGTGGGTTAGCCTTGATTTCGGGCAGAGTATACTGGCAGACTTTGATGATTGCCTTGTTGAGGGACTCGCAGAACTCTGGAGTGTAGTATGCTGGCGTAACATTTTCCAGTATTTTTTGCAGTTCATCTGCAGGCGTTAGGTTAACCCTCTTTTGGTCTTCTTTAAGCAATCCCCTAAAGAAGCGGTCTCTTACTGGGCTGTGGGTTAAGATGCAAGCCAGAATTCTGTCATATCGGCTTCTGTTTTCTTTGTCTGAGGGTCTGACAGACGCATACTCTGCCAGAACATCGCCTAACTGCTTCACAGCCTCAATGACCTCATCAACTCTAGAAACCTCTGCAAGCGGCGAGTCTTTCACGTCAAAGCCATATGCCGCAGGCGGTTTTGGAGGCTTGACTGCAGGTCTCGGTGGAGCCTCCCAAATAATTTTTGGCTCAGGCAGTTTTGGAGGCGCAGAAGGCATTTCAACAGGTTTGGGCCTTGCCGGAGCAGGCTTGGCTGCAGGTTTCTCCCTCTCCTCTTCCTCTTCCACTGCAATCTCCTTTGGCTCAACAATATTCAACTGTTTTTCAGCCGCAATTCTGTGCTGTTCTGAATCCCTTAAAGGAGCATATTCCCCCTTGAATCGAAGTGTAACACACAATCCGTGTTCAGAAAGAACGCCCCCTGGTATATTAAGAGGACTGTGGTAGTGCTCAAGCAATGCCTTGCGGAATTCAGGGTAAGGGATGTCTTCTACATAAATCTTTCCTCCAACTTCGACTTTTCTAAACCTGTTCCGCAGAAGCAGGTCATCTGGTATATTACCTCCATAGCAAGCCTTAAGGGCTTCAGGATAGTCTTCTCTAGGTATCTCAGCAAGAGTGTGAGACCTAAGGACGTCTGTCATCGGAACCACCCGCTTTTTCGTGGCTACCAACTGCCTCATGCGTCTAAACTGAGTTCTCTGTTCCTCCAAAACCATCATCCTCTCAGCCAGCAACTCCTCCTTAGGCAGCTGCGATATCGGCGTTCTTGGATATCTAGTCATAATATCAGTGATTTTGCTAGCTGTCTCACTTGGCTTGCCAGTGTGTTCAGCATACTCCAAAGCAAACTCAAGGTTGTATTCATCCAAAACTTGTGGGGGTATTTTGTCCAGACTGCCATACTGGACTGGCAGAAACACTCTTGGATCGAGTTCGCTGGAGAGAAAAGGCCTAAGCTTTTTGACTGCGCTCGCATCAATCTGGCTTATCCTAGATTCCGTAACCTCTTTACCCAAGATTGCTCTCACATCACTCAAATCCTTCCACCCGCCAGCCTGCTGGCAATAACACCTCAGTTTGAGCAGGTTCTCCTCGTCCTCGCTCAACAGTTGTCTCTCCTCTGGAAAATTCTCAAGCAACGCCTTCCTTTCAGCATCGCTCAAGGTGAAGCTGGCGTCTGCGTCCAACACAACTCTGCCGTCTTCGACACGCAGCTTGCCGTCTTTGACTGCGAGCATAAACCTGAAGGCCCTTTCAACCTGCCTTTTCTTAAGGATTAATTCAGGATGCCAGCCGAGCTTTCTACACATCGGGGCGGAGATAATCCTCTCACCAATTGTTCCAACACGCTCCTCTTTGGTGAAGGCCTTTTTCAACAGCCATTGCATCTCACCGACTTCATCATCAGAAACATCTGCTTTCAGATGCACTGCCCTCAAAGCATCAACCCTCTCGCCCGTGGGAGTATTCCTCAATGCCTCAGAACAGAAGGCCAAAGCAAATTTGTCTTCAAGCCACCTGACGTAATTCCATTCGGGCGTCTGCCCTCTCCCAGCAACAAGCTCCGTAATCCTAACCGGCTCACCCTCAATACCCAACATCTTTCCAAGAATCTCCCGCTCATCAGCAGTTATCCTGTATTTCCCGGGAACGTCTCCTCCCTCAAGAAAGTCAAGTATCGTCTGCAGTTTGTCTTTCGGCATATTTTGGACCAATCTGCTTAATGCAGGCCTGTCCAGCCAGACCGGCTCAATTACGGCGCCATAAGCCGGCGCAAGAACCCACGCAGTTGACTCAATATTCGGGCCGACAAGCATCATAGGACATCTGGCATAGTCGATGCCATGTCTTCTACACCAGTCTACGTTTTCTATTATTCGGTCTGGATTGCCCATCCTAAGCTGCTGAACTTCCGTCGGGTTGGATATGCCCTGCCTCCTGTAGATTTCCATCAAGAAAGCAGTCTCCTGCTCCTGCGGTATCTTCAAATCCT
>VGJA01000091.1 GCA_016867655.1 Candidatus Altarchaeales archaeon
AAACAATCCAAAGACTTGGCGATGTGGGAATCAACGGCAGGGTGAAAGAAGTCAGAGACCACCAAAAGCAGAAAAACATCTACTTGGAGTTGAGAGGGCCTTTGTTTGACGGCAACCCGAAAAACATCTCTGTGATAACGGTCAACATAAGCCTGAAGGAGAGGCCGCTATACCCTCCAGAACAGAGGATGATATTCTCGCAGTATCTGGACATACCCTCCTTTGACGTTTTTGTAATGCCTTCAACCGAACTGCTTTCCGAAAAAATCAGGGCGCTTTTGACGAGAAACAAGGCAAGGGATGTCTACGACGTCTGGTTTTTACTGAACAAAAACACCAGATTCAGCCCAAGTGACGTAAACAAGAAACTAAAAAAACACAAGCTTTCATTCAACGCCAAGTATCTTACCGCCAAGGTAGACGAAAAAGAAAAATCATGGCGCAGTGACCTAGAGAGTTTGATTCTAGGAACCCTGCCCGAATTCAAAAAAGTACGAAAAACCATAGTCGAAAAGATTACGCGCAAACCATGAACGAGGGTTCTAGTGGTAGACTGCCTGAAGACTGCTGGACTCAAAACCCGGAAATACAAACATACAGAGCGCAAGTGTTTAAGGAAGACTAGAGTCTTTAATACTGAAAACCAAAAGAATAATAGAGGTGTTGTATGGGTTTAAGAGATGTAATAGACAGGCAAATACGAGAGTCTATAAAATCGGATACTGCACCAATGAGTCACGAAGTTAATATAGCCACGCCAATAAAAGAAAAGAGTAGGGTTAAACCCGAAAATTTGATAATTCTAGTTGTTTTAGGTCTTCTTTTTGGCATAATAGGAGCGTTTATATTTCCAGTAATCTATCTCATCTACTGTAGCCTAAAACCAAGAGAATATTTTGAAGATAATATTGGTTACTGTAACACATGTAAAGAGAAAACAATACACAGAAGTATAAGTAAAAATTGGGGTTTGCGAAGAAGTCAATGTTTAAAATGTGGCTCAAAAAAGGTGGATGGCTTTTGATACTCAAAAACCTCTATACCAAAATTATCAAAAATGATACTCTTTGAACAACCGGTTTTTGGTTTAGAGTTTGCCTATTGCTTCTAGAAGTGGTCTTCTTCTTGCTATTATCTCTTCAATTGCCTTCTGCTCTTGTTTCGAGAGTTTTGACTCATCCCTTTTTTTGTTTTTCATCTTTTGAATTTCCGTATCCTTCCTGTGGTTAACCATTTTTTGATTTCCTCTTCAGCGTAGTAGTTTTCCCTTATGCCTTGCAGGACTCTGACCTGTTCCCTAGTGTTGTCTACGTTTAACTTATGGTTGTTTCGCTCTAAAAAGCGTTCTGCTGCAATCCACGCCGTCCTCCTGTTTCCGCTGGCAAAAGGGTGCTTTTGTATGAGGTTTTTAAGCAGGAATACCGCGACATCATAAATATCACCTTGTTTTCCCTTGCATTCTTCCATGACAAATCGCAAAGCACCCTCTGCGATAACTTTGTGGCCATCAGCCTTCTTTACTTTGATTTTGTCGAGAACTGACTTGTTGTACTCCACCACCTCCTCAGCCGTAAGGTAATTCAAACCTTCCACCATCATACTTTAGATTTCTGCCTTAAAGCAAGCGCCAGCTTGACCCCAAGACGTTAGTATCTATCCCTTTCATAAATCCAAGCCCAGCTCCAGGGTCAGCTTGTTTTTTTCCAGTTTTTTGAATGCTTTGGCTTCCGATATGTTTTTTGTTTTTCCAATTGTAAATCTTTCCTCTATTTGTTTGTCTGAGAGCCCTTGTTTTCTGGCTTTTTGTATTTGCTCCACTATTTTTTCTATTAGTTCTTTGTTTTGGTAGATTAGGTCTCCAGTTTGCTGGCATGCAATGGCTTCTTCCTGCAGGCGCGCTAAGGCTTCTTGCTGTTTGTCCAGAATCAGCTGCAGTTTGCCCAATTCTTTGCTGTAATCCCTTTGGGATTCAGTCTTCAATGACATAGACTGCAGGCTGCTGAAATACTCATCTATTGCATCATTGAACGAACTAAAAGCTTTCTTGCTGTTTTGCAGGTAGGTTTTGAATTCAAAAGGAACCACGTCAATGTAACTGCCGTCCTTGTCCAATACTATCGCTGGTTTTACCGCATTTTTTTCAATCAAGCTAGCCAGACTTTTGAGTTCCCTGTATGCCTTTTCAGCCTCCTCTCCTGTCAGACTGCCTGCAGGCATCATTTTGTTTAAGCCAGCTTGCAGGCAAATTTCTTCGGCATAAAACCCGCCCAAACCCATTGAAGCCAATGTCGCCACAAGATTCCTGCCCGAGCCTGTAAGCAAGGTCTTGAACCTTCCCTCATCCATCTCAAGCGGGTTCTCAACACTAGGCGGATACAAATACTCCCTCCCAGGCGTTAATGTCCTGTCCTTCCACCTTTGTCTTTCAAGCAGGCCAACAATCTTCTTCTCTTGGTCGCACAAAATCACGTTGCCCTTGCTGAACAACTCTACAATCAAAACAAATCTTCCCTTGCCTTCAAAAGAAAACTCCAAAATCCTCTCAAAAGCATGCTGCCTGACAGACTTCACAACCAGGCCTTCCAGATGCTTCCTCAAAACCATGGCAAAATTGCCGGCCTCCTCCAGTTGGGGGTAATTGAAAGAAGAAACACACACAAAATTGGGATATATCACAAGGTCCCTAGCCCCAACATTGCTGGCATGCAACCTAACCCTCAAGCCGTTGCCAGGGAGACTGTAAGCCTTGTCAAACCTGCAACCAGAAAGCAGGCCACCAAGCCCCTTGGAAAGCACATTCAAATCGACACTGGACAAATATGTCTTCATTTCAACTACTTATAAGTTTACTATAATAATTTAATACTATTATGAAAGACGTTGTAAGCAAGACTGCAAGAGACATCAAATCGATGAAAGTCCGCGGCGCCTTAGATATTGCCGTCGCCGCCGCCGAAGCCTTGAGGAATTCTGTCGCCTTGGGCAAAACCCCGAAAGACCTGGCTAAAGACGGCGCCAAGCTGAAGTATGCAAGACCTACAGCGGTTTCGCTGCCCAATGCGGTAAACTATGTTCTAGAGGTGGTTGAGGAAAACAAAAATCTTGCAAAAAGTGATTTCAAAAAGAAGAATTTAGAGCAGATTGACTCCTTCATCAGCGAGCAAAAGAATTCCATAGCCAGGATTGCTGAAATAGGCTCCAGGTTGATTGAAAAAAACGACACAATTTTGACGCACTGCCAGAGCGATACTGTGGAAGGCATTTTCATCAAAGCTTGGAAAGACGGCGTGAAGTTTGACGTCGTGTGCACTGAAACCAGGCCCAGACACCAAGGCTATCTGACAGCAAAGATACTGAAGAAAAACAAGGTTCCAGTGACTTTGATAATAGACTCGGCTGTAAACCACATGTTGAAGAAGCTGGAAGTCGACAAAGTGTTTGTCGGCGCTGACGCAGTTCTCGCAAACGGAGACGTCATAAACAAAATCGGCACCTCACAGGTTGCAGTCTGCGCGAACTCGATGGAAATAGAGCTCATCGTGGCGACGCAGTCCATAAAGTTTTCGCCTGAAAGCGTTTACGGCAAAGTGATTGAAATAGAAGACCGGGGCTCGAAAGAAATCACATCAGAATTGAAGGGAGTCAGAATACTGAACCCGGCGTTTGACGTAACGCCCGCTCATCACATAAGCAAAATCATAACAGAACACGGAATAATACCGCCTGCAGCAGCCTACCAAATGCTCAGGCACTTCAAATACAAAATAGAAAATGAGTGACCTAAAAGAACTGGTTTTGAAAACCTGGAGCGCGCTCAAAAACAGGGACGCAGACGTGCTTAGAGAAGTCTCAGGATTGTGCAGCGACGAGGCTGCAGTAAGCCAGGACGAAAAGACCATAGAACTGGCTTTAATCACCTACTGCTTCAACAAACTACTTTCCAAAGTACACTACCGAGACAAAGTAGACAAGCTGGTGGACAAAGCCATCGAAAGACTGAACTACGGAGACTTTGAAGGAGTCCTAAAAGCAATAGACGAATTCGACCAAAAATACAGCTTCTTCGAAGGCAGCTTGATAGAAAAAGCCAGAGTCAAAATAGCCTCAAGACTATACTCCTCAGGACTCTCAATGTCCCAGTCAGCAGACCTGCTCAAAGTAAGAGTCTCAAACCTCCTAGAATACGTCGGAGTCACCAAAGTCCACAACGAAATAACAACAATAAGCGCCATGGAAAGACTCAAAATAGCAAGGGCGATATTTAGATAACGGGTTTTTAGTATTCGGTTTTCAAGTTTCCATGGTTTTCGATCTTCGGTTTTCAGTTTTCACGGGTTTTCACGGTTTTCACGGGTTTTCGCGGGTTTTCGCGGTTTTCCGAAGTTTCCCCCACCCTTCGGGTATTTCACCTTTCAGGTATTTCACTTTTCAGGTATTTCCTTCTCCCCTTTGGGGATCAGTCAACCCTCACTTCGCTCGGTCAACTTATCAGGGATTCCCCGAGGGAACAGTTTTCTGGTTTCAACTGCCTTCAAGCTCGCTTGCAAGCTATTTCAGACTTTTAAATCTGTAATCCAAAAGAGTAGAGTTAAAATGTATCCACAAGGTCCTTCTGCCTACGACAGGGCCATCACGGTTTTCAGCCCAGACGGGCGTTTGTTCCAAGTAGAATACGCTAGAGAAGCTGTTAAAAAAGGCACTCCAGCAGTGGGAATAACCTACGACAAAGGGGTTTTGCTGGCAGTGGACAAAAACGTTGCCACACCTTTGATTGTCCCAAAGTCGATTGAAAAGATTTTCCAAATTGACGAGCACATTGCAGTAGCAACCTCAGGCCTGGTTGCAGACGCCAGAAGATTGATTGAAGAAGCCAGGGTGATAGCCCAGAGAAACAGGATTGCATACAACGAACCCATAGGGGTTTCAAAAATCACGAGACA
>VGJA01000092.1 GCA_016867655.1 Candidatus Altarchaeales archaeon
TTGAAAGAGATTCTATTGCGCTTCCGTAATACTCCATCGTCTTGTACAATGCTCCGTCAACTCCAATGTCGCCTATGATGTGCAGTATCACATCCTTGCCCATCACAAACTTGCCCAGCTTGCCTTCTACGACAAACTTCTGCGTCTCCGGGACTTTAAACCACAGCTTTCCAGAAGCCATCGCGCAAGCCGCTTCAGTGGACCCTATTCCAGTGGAAAAACAGCCTAATGCGCCGTAAGTGCAAGTGTGGCTGTCAGCTCCGATTACCAGTCTTCCTGGAGCTGCAAAACCTTCCTCAACCATCAATTGATGACAGACTCCGCCGCAGCCTACTTCAAAGTAATTTACAATCCCATACTTTCTGGCAAAATTCCTCATTGCCTTAGCCTGCTCAGCGCTAGCAACATCCTTGTTTGGCACATAATGGTCTGGAATTAAAACAACCTTTTCTTTGATTGGCTTTGCCCCCTCCCCCATGCGGGTGTCGGGGATGAAGCCCTTATGACTGTGAGAGGGCTTCACGTTCAGTCTTTCAAAAACCTCGAAAGCCGGCAGTCCAGTGACGTCATTAACCATCACAAAGTCCACGCTAGCCTCAACAATCTCTCCCGGGGAAACCATCTTCTTCCCGGCCTTCGCAGCCAAAATCTTCTCTGAAATAGTTGCCAACTTATTTTTTTATTTTTTCATCCTAGCCATGATGGAGTTCAACCCGTTCACCATTGCGTCAACCGAAGCCAAGACTATGTCTGTTCCAGTTCCCTGAGATGTTATGATCTTGTCTTTGCTCTTCAGTTTCACCATTATTTTAACCACAGCATCGCTGCCTCCTGAGATGGCGTCAACATGGTATTCCAAAAGTTCAAAAGGCACGTCTCTTGTAGCTTTTCTTATGGCGTTTATAGCAGCGTCCACAGGACCTGTGCCGGTGCTTGACTCCACGACTTCACTGCCGTTTATCCTCATTTTCACTGAAGCTGTTGGGGTGAACTTGTTTCCAGCAGTCGTGACCAATTCCTCAAGCTTTATGTGCCTTTCCTGCTCTATCCCAAGAACCTGGTTTGCGATAGCCTCCAAATCAACATTAGTGACCCTCTTGCCTTTGTCGCCTATATACTTCACCTGATTGAAAACTTCAGTCAGCTGGCTTTCATTCACTTTGAAGTCAAGCTCTTCAAGCATCTTTTTGACAGACTTCATGCCAACGTGCTTTCCAAGCACGAACCTCCTCCTGGCGCCAACAGACTCTGGCTTCAAAAGCTCGTAAGTGCCCGGCTTCTTCAATATCCCGTCAACATGGATTCCAGCCTCATGAGTGAAAGCGTTCTCTCCCACAATGGCCTTGTTTGGCGGCACTGGAATCCCAGTAATCCGTTCAACCAAGTCAGACAATTTGAACAGCCGTTCAGTCTTGACATTAAGCTGATAGCCGTATACTGTCTTCAAAGCCATGACAACTTCTTCCAGGGAAGCGTTTCCAGCCCTCTCTCCCAAGCCGTTTACCGTAACGTCAACGGTCCTGGCGCCTGAACGCACTGCAGCGACAGTATTGGCTGTAGCCATGCCCAAGTCGTCGTGGCAGTGAACTCCCAACGGTATTTTAGCCTTCTTAGCGAGCGGTTTCATCAAGTCGCTCATTCTGCCTGGAGTTAAGGCGCCCACAGTGTCAGCCAGTGTAAACCGGTCTGCCTTAGCTTTTTCAGCCACCTTCAGCACTCTTTCCAGGAATTCAGGGCTTGTTCTAGAGCCGTCTTCACAGCACAAATCTACTGTCAGGCCGTGCTGCCTGCAGTATCCAACCAGTTCTTCAACGCTCTTCAACACTTTCTCTCTGGTGGAAGAAAGCTTATACTTGATGTGCAAGTCTGAAGTCGGCGCAACCAGGAATATGCCATCCACATCACAATCCAAAGCCAAGTCTATGTCCTGCTTTAAAAGCCTGGCAAAGCTTAAAACCTCGGCATCAAGCCCCTCATTCGCTATCAGCTTTATGCCCTTTCTCTCGCCCTCGCTGGTTATCGCACTTCCGGCTTCTATGACATCAACTCCCAGTTCATCCAAAGCCCTGGCTATGTCAAGCTTCTTTTCAGGCGTCAGACTCACTCCAGGAGTCTGCTCGCCATCCCTCAAGGTCGTGTCCAAAACGAATATTCTTTGAGCCATAAAGTTACCTCATATATTAAACTTCTAAAGTAAAAAACCCGTAGAGGTCACCCCTGCGGTGGCGAATACGGGAAGAGTTTTCAAAATTCCGGGATAAAATGCGCAGTTGGGACTTTCAAGTCCCAATTATGATGGCTGACGCTACCAAAACAATGCCCAAGAATACCATCCAAAAACCGTTCTTTCCAGCCATTTTCCGGGTTACTACTAAGGGAAACAGCCTTTAAAAAGCTTTCCAAAAGGGTTTAGGAGGCGTATCTAACCCTTTTTTCGATGTCCTGCATCTGTTTTTCCGTCTTTGAGTCTATTTTATAGCCTTCCAGAATGTTCTTCCATATTGTGCTGTAATTCTTTGTGTGGCTCGCTAAAAGTGATTTCTTGAAAACCACCAAGTCCATAGCCTTGTCCTCCAATCGCGTCGAACTGTAGCCCAAACCAAAGTCTATAAAATAGATTTCTCCCTCCTTGAGCATTATGTTGCTTGTCGTCAAATCGTTGTGAATGATATTGCTTGCATGCATTCTGGCTATCACAGAACCAATCTTTTTGCTCAAATCTGCTATCTCCCCTAGCTTGCTTTCATCAAAGACTTCCTTCATCCTACTACCGTTGATGTATTCCATCTCTATTGTATTCTCTTTTTCATCCACCTTCAGAATTCTCGGAACTTTAATGCCTGCTTTGCCTGCGTTTTCAAGAATCTTGGCCTCATGCCTAGTCCTAAGTTTCCTCAATTTTTCATCAAGTTCCTTAATCCTGTAAGCCTTCTTAATCCTGTTTTTAACAAGCCGGTCTGCCTGCCTATAAAGGTTGGCTTCAGCACCCTTTGCGATAAGGTCCATATTTCTATCTATTTATTTACCTGTTTTTAATCAGTTAAATTAAGCCCCAAGTCCACTGCATAGTCTTTTGCCTTGACGTGCTCCCCCCTGGGCAGAAGGCTGTTGATTTCCTCGTATTTGAAGGCTTGGTACGCGGGCCTGTATTGGTCCATCAAGTTTACTCTGACTTTGCTGCCAAAATTGCTGCTCAACCATTCTAAAACAGGCTTTGTGCAGCATTCATAATGGCCTGGAAGCATCAAATGTCTTACAATCATTTCGCATTGCCTGCCTGCAAGAATATGGTTTCTCTGAATGACCTTCAAGTAGTTGTCTATTTTGGAAAGCCTTCTGGCGCACTTGTCGTTTCCATACTTGAAGTCTGTCAGATAGACGTCTATCACACCATCCAAAAGCTTCATTGATTCTTCAGTCAAATACATGTTGCTGTTCCAGACTTGAGGAATGTTCTTTTCTAAATGAGTCAGCACTTCCAGTATGAAAGACAAATTTGGGGTTGGGTCTCCTCCAACCCAGTTGACGTTCCTCGCATGCTGGCTTTGAACCAGTCTCGCAACCATCTGCGGCCTTAACTCAACCCCGTTGTCTGGATTCTGGCTTATATCCCAATTCTGGCAAAAAACGCACTTGAAATTGCAGCCAGCAAAGAATATCGTATAGCTGGGGACCAATTCGGTTTCCTCGCCCAAATGGATGAATTCTGAGTGTATTCTAGGTTCAAGCACCCTGCAGAAACCCCGCTCTCCCTTAATTCTGTCTACACCACACTTGTGCTCGCAAAGCATGCACGCCTCAAGCACCTTCCTGGCTTTCACTGCCTTCTGGCTTAATTGCTTGCATGCCCTAAAGTTTGGTTTTCTATCACCGGAAAGTATTGCAAAATAGTTTGCCAGCGCTTTTCTGGCATTCTCACTGTCTGAATGAAAAGTGTGATATAACATTATACTAATATCTCACTTCAAAGGATTTAAATTCCCCAGTAGGTTTTTCCCAGCTTAATTCAACGTTTTCCACATTCGCATATTCCGGACCCTGCCTGCACCACTTCAACATGTCTTTTACGACAGATTCCTCGCCTTCAAAGACTGCTTCCACCTTTCCATCAGAAAGATTCCTAACAAAGCCAGCAAGCCCCCTCAATCTGGCTTGCGTTCTTGCATTACTCCGATAGAAGACTCCCTGAACCCTGCCTGAAACAAAAACATGCGCTCTGGCCGAGGCCATTTTATTTCCTTTGTTTTTCCAACGCCTCAACAACCTTCAATGCAGTGTTCACCACAGTCTCCACTCCCACAATATCCTGCAGTGCGTCTCCAGGGTTCCTGCCAACAGCAATGCCTCCAAAGTGGGCAGTCTTCTTGTCGCCTACAACAGTCATCTCCTGAATCAACATCCAGGCGTGAATCTGCTGTACCACATGCTCCTGGCCGCCGTTCCTGCTGCCGCCCACAGCAATCGCGGCCCCGACTTTGTCTTTAAGCATGTTGCCCTGCCTGCGCAGGGGAAGCGTCCTGTCGAACAAAGCCTTAAGCCTGCCTGAAACACAGCCAAAATAAGTTGGACTGCCCACGATTATTGCATCAGCATCAGACATTTTCTGCAAGACTGCCATAACATCGTCTTTCTGAGAACAGGTAAACGCTTTCCTGCATGCTCCGCAGTCAGTGCAATACTCTATCCTCAAGCCCGCAAGCGAGATGTATTCAGTCTCCAGCCTATTCTGCCTGCATGTTTCAAGCGCCTTCTTCACCAAATCTTCTGTATTCCCACGGCGGTGCGAGCCGCCTATTCCCAAAACCTTCATCTTCAGTAAACGTATCTCGCAAACATTGTCCCCACTTTCCTCAAACCCATGTTAAGCGAA
>VGJA01000093.1 GCA_016867655.1 Candidatus Altarchaeales archaeon
GCTTTCTCGTCATCCTTAAAATTCAAGTCAAGCTTGCCGGCAATCTCCAAGTATTTTACCCTAGACAGCATCATATGTAATATAAGATGGCATCTAAAAAAGACCAGCGTTTGTTGGTTGACAATCTCATTTTAGAGAAGATTGTCTTGCATGCATGCCTGAAGAAGGAGGATACTGTGCTGGAGGTTGGCGCTGGTAATGGTCATCTTACTGTGGAATTGGCTGAGCTGGCTGGCAGAGTTTATGCAGTGGAGAAAAGCCATGGGTTGTGTGAAACATTAAAACAAAGAGTTAGGCACTACGGTAATGTGGACGTCATCGAGGGCGACGCCCTGAAAGCAAAACTGCCTGCGTGCAATAAAGTCGTCTCCAACTTGCCTTACAGCATTTCCAAGAAGATTACAGTCAGACTACTTGAACATGGCTTCAAGGAGGCATTCCTGCTTTACCAAAAAGAGTTTGCTGAAAAGCTTCTCGCCAAGCCGGGGCAGGAAAACTACCGCTTCATCACAGTATTGGTCCAGTCCACCTGCGAGATAAAGCCTTTGATGGACATCCCCCCAGAAGCCTTCCAGCCGCAGCCCAAAGTAAACAGCACTCTCGTGAAACTAACTCTGAAAGCAAGGCCTGACCGTAAATACATAGACTTCCTGCAAAAATTGTTCAACCACAAAAACAAAAACCTGAGAAACATTGTGGAAGACTGCCCGAAGCAATATGCGGAAAAAAAGCCGGCTGAAATGACTCCTGAAGAGCTGAACGTTTTGTATCGGGAATTTTTAACTAGATAAATCTTATTATATCTTGCGAGGGTGATGTGTTTGGCTAAACGAGGAACTAAGATTCTTAAGGAAGGTTTTGCCAGGATGGTGAAGGGTGGCGTTGTGATGGACGTCACCAATGCTGAGCAGGCTAGGATTGCTGAAGAAGCTGGCGCGGTTGCTGTCATGGCTTTGGAGCGTGTGCCTGCTGACATTAGGGCTGCAGGCGGCGTCGCCAGGATGGCCGACCCAGCAGTAATTCAGGAAATCATGGAAGCTGTCACGATTCCAGTGATGGCTAAAGTGAGGATTGGGCATTTTGCCGAAGCCCAGATTCTCGAATCTTTGGGCGTTGACATGATTGACGAAAGTGAAGTATTGACTCCTGCTGATGAAAGACATCATATTGACAAAAAGAAGTTTAAGATTCCTTTCGTCTGCGGTGCAAGAGATTTGGGCGAGGCTTTAAGAAGGATTAGCGAGGGCGCGGCGATGATTCGCACTAAAGGCGAAGCAGGCACTGGAAACATTGTCGAAGCAGTGAGACACATGCGCGCTGTAATGGACGAAATAAGGAAGATTCAGAATATGACTGATGACGAGCTTTACAATGAGGCCAAGCACCTTCAGGCTCCTATCGAACTGGTGCAGGAAGTTAGACGGCTTGGCAGGCTTCCAGTCGTAAACTTTGCCGCAGGCGGCATTGCGACTCCCGCTGACGCTGCTTTGATGATGCAGTTGGGAGCTGACGGGAATTTCGTCGGAAGCGGGATTTTCAAGAGCGATGACCCTCTGCCAAGGGCTAAGGCCATCGTTATTGCTACTGCGAATTACAACAAGCCTGACGTTCTCGCCAAAGTCTCCCGCGGGCTTTCAGGCGCTATGAAAGGTTTGGACATCAAGGATTTAGCGGTAAAGCTTCAGGAGAGGGGGTGGTAGTCATGCAAAAGTCTGACAGCCTGCTAGTCAGAGACGTGATGACAAAGCATGTTGTCACCGTAAGCCCTGATGAAAGTGCGATGGACGTTGGCGAATTGCTTTCCAAAAACCGCATAAGCGGCGCTGTTGTGGTTCAAGACGATAGGATTCTTGGAGTCATAAGCAAGGAAAGTTTTGTCGCTGGCGTCAAGTATTTGGGCGAAAATCCTTTGGACTTGTTTAAGGTTGAGGATTTCATGTATCACAAGTTTGAGACCGCCCGGGCTGACGAGCCTTTGAATTCTGTTGTCGACCGCATGGTGGATTCTCCTCACAGAATAGACCGCGTATTGGTTTTGGACGACGGCAAGCTTGCAGGCATTTTAACTAAAGGAGACATAACCAAAGTCTTTGCCGAGCGCGCTAAGGATTGCTTCAAAGTCAGGGATTTGATGAACCTTAATCCTTCCACTGTGAGAGACTATACTCCTTTAACTGAAATACTCAGTGAAATAACTTTGTCCAAGGAAAAGAGGGTTGTCGTCACAGCTGGAGAGCAGGTTTTGGGCATAATCACAGTATTGGATTTGAGTTTAGCCTTGTTCCACAAATTGAAAAAGCACCCTGGCAAGGATGCTTTGGACTACGTCAAGCTTGCGGACGTCATAACTTTGAATCCGATAACGATCAAGGAGTCTGCAGACGCTGCCGAAGCTGCTGAACTCATGGTGAGCAAGCGAATTGGCGGCATCCCAGTGTTCGACAAGACTTTGAAAGGGATGATAACCAAATCCGATTTTGTAAAGGGGTACAAGATTTTTAAAGACAGGCAAAAGCACAAGAAGTGATTTCTTCAGCAGAGTCCGCTGAACGTTCCTGCAGGCGGGTGTGCTATCTATAGTTCGTTTGTTAAATCTTCAGCATCTTTCTGGCTTCACCCAGCAGCAGAACAGTCATTGCTATCGCTCCTGAGGCAACCCACTCCCAAGCCGTCAAAGGCGTCAGCTTGAACAAATCCTGCAGCAATCAAAACCAAAACCAAGGCGTCTGAAAACTGCTCTAAAAACATCTGCAAAACAGTAGTCTTCTTAACTTCCTTCAGTTCATTCAACCCATACTTTTCAAGCCTGGCCTTAGCCTCCATCTCACTTAAACCGCTATTGCCGGAGCCAAGCCTGTTCAAAACCTCGCCCCTGCCCAAAGCATGCCAAAAAACCATCCTCAGAAAAAACTATTAATTGTATATTATTATATTACAAAGGTTTATGAAACCAGTTGACACCCCATTTTTACCGCCAACCTTCCTATTTTCTATCACAAAGCATGAAAACAGCAAGCAAGCCCACTATAGTAGGTGTTGACACAGCAGGCAAAACAGATTTAAGGCCTAAGGAAATGGCGGCAGAAAAGTCCAGGGTGTTGTTCGGCTCCACAATGCTGCCTTTAGGCATGATAGACGTTGCTTCCTGGGCCAAACAGGAAGGCCTTGCAGAGCCTGTCGTTTACAATATCCAACCTGGCTTTTTGTTCGACATGGGATATGAATTCCCCAAGCATGAGCGTATTAAAGTGGATTATAGCTTCCGGAGTGTTAGAGAAGCTTTGGATTCAAATGGAATTTCCTCAATAAGCTGTTTGTTCACTGACAATGGAGTATACCCCTCAGTGAAATCCAAAATTTCCAAGTCTGATGAAAAGACTTGGTTGTTTATAGACGAATACAATCACAGAACCTATCGTATTGTGGACGACGGCGGGAAGTTCCAAGTCTTTGATGTCAAAAAACTTGATGAGGAGGGCGTTACAGCTGATTTAAAAAAATATGTAGAGGAAAGAGGTCTGGACAAGTCAAGGTATTTCAAGGATGATGGACGCCTAACCCAAGAAGCTTTCACTGCAGTTTCTCTCTTAGGTGGGGGATTTGTCAGAAAGCTGGTTGGCTTTAACCCTAACGTAGTTGGCTTCAGCCTCTATGCAGGCGGCATGGGCGAGCTGAAGAAATACGTCAATGCCGTCAGGTTTTTTTCAGACGCTTTTGTTGTCGTCGGCGGTCCAACACCCACAAGCCACCCCAAAGAAGTTCTTGAAGAATCCGGCGCAGACTTTGTTTTTGCGGGCGAAGCCGAGGAGACCTTCAACAGTTTTCTGCGTGCAGTTGGAAGTAGGAACGCCAAAAGCCAGCTGACGAAAGAGGATCATGCAAAGCTGCTTGAAATACCTGGATTGGCATTCCGCCACGGCAGCAGAATCTACCATAACACGCTTCCTGCAGACGGTTATGGCAGGACAATACTCGACGTTGATGCAAGCATTCCTCCCGAAGAGAGGGCAATGCTGTTGAACATGAAAAGGCCCTATGCAAGCGAGAGACTGCTTAACCTCAATCGTTTAGACTGGTCTCTGCTGGAAAACTATACTGAAGCCAATAAAGCACTTGTTTTGACTGGAGGCAGGGGGTGTCCAGGTTTGTGCGTTTTCTGCTCGCAACTGCATGGACGCATGCCCAGGCAAAAGAGCGTTGAAACCATCCTGCGTGAAATCCGAAACATAGACGAGCAAGTCAGTAAAGGCAATGTCGAACCTGAATTCAAAGACTGGTTTAGGGATGTGGAAGACCCGCATTTCAAGACTCGCCAAGTGGCTATCCTAGGACTCCTTGAAGAAGACTTCTTTCTGGACCGCGCCAGGGCCCTCAAGTTTTTTGAAGTTTGGGGGAGTCCTGAAAACACGGATTTAAGAGACAAATACAGGCTTCAATTCCAGACAAATCCTGCGTCTCTTCTTGGCGGTAAAAAAGAGCCTGACGTATTGTTCGAGAAACTGATGGCATATATTCAGGAATACAAGCCCTTGGTTGAGCTGGGGGTAGAAACCTTCAATCCAGAACTGCTTAAGCGCATGCATAAGCGGCATACTATGAAGCAGGGTGAACTGGTTTTAGACCGGTTTGACCAAATGCGCATGGACTACCGGGTTAATATGATAATGACCGACTATGAGACGACGCCTGAAGAATATCTCGAGTCCCTTCACCTCATGTTAATCAACAGCTGCAAGAGGGGGCATATGGCGTTATTCACAACTTCGTATACGACTCCTTACTTAAGCTCTGAAGTAGGGCGTAATTTCAGCATACTTGCTTCTAGGGACTCTAAA
>VGJA01000094.1 GCA_016867655.1 Candidatus Altarchaeales archaeon
GGAGTATGTCCGCAATTCGGTCTAATGAGCCTGCGAGGCTGCCGCCCGAGCGTATTCCCTGGATGATGAGGTCAATGGTTGTTTCCAGATTCTTGGACTTTATCTTGGTGCTCAATTCGGAAAGCGCTTCTTCAAGGGTTTTGCCTGAAACGATTTTCCCCGCAACCTGGCTTATTTCCTTCTGGAAGAAGCCGAATTCAGGGCGCGCCGCGTTTATCAATGAGCGGTCTATTGTCAGCCCGGCCCTAAGGTTGGAGCTCATCAATTTCAGCACGTCCGGGAGGATGCCTTCGACAAACCTTCCCCTGCTGTCTGCCAATAGCATTGGGGCGCTGTAGACAGCAAGTATCAGAACCGCTACTAAAGGAAAGAATATGGCGCTGAAGGACACCACAAATTCTTTTGAGAGAAGGAGTGCTAGTATGCAGGATATTCCCAGTATAATGCCTGTTATTAAGGCCAAAACCCGTTCCACGCCAAACTCCACGCCGTTGTAGAGCAGCAGCTGGTTTACGTGGCTTTTAATCCCGCTTGGATACACCCTTGAGACTATGTCACGCATCTTTCTATTCACCCACCAGATTAGGCCTCATGGACCTTATTATCATCGCAAACTGCAGTTGGAGTATTATTGTGAGAATCAGAATGCCCCAAAAAACGTTTGTGCCGAATTTGGAGCTGATTCCCGGAAGAGAGGACAGGGTTATCAACACCGTCACTCCAAGGGAGGGGACTATCACCGCAACCATCATGTAGGCCATCGCAATCGGGCTTAACCTCCCGCCGTAGGTTTTTATGGCATTCACCTGCTCTCGGGAAATCAATTTGACTAGGTCGTCCAGGTTTCCGGCCAAATCTCCGCCTGTCTTCATGGTGTTGACAATCTGCCACATGACCCTCTGGAAGAAAAGCGAGGGATTCCTCATGGCCATGTCTTCTATCGCATTGATGACGGGTTTCCCGGACTTCACCTCATTCACGGTGATCTTGAATTCCTCGGAAATCTTGCCGTATTTGCCGTCTGCTATGGACGACATTGCATTGAAAACAGGAACGCCTGAGCTCACCTGCACGTAAAGGCTTTGTATTGCAAAAGCCAGGTTTTTTTCTATGTCTTTTACTCTCTTTGCGACAACCATTTTCGGCGTGTTTATGTAGTAATAGAACATGAACAGTGAAGCCAGCAGTGCTAACACCGGCCCGATATAAGTCTTGCTGCTGCCGCTTGCCGCAAAAATGTAGGCTATGACAAAGGAGAGGGTTATGAAACAAACCGTCGAGTATAGAACCGTCTTGGCTATGTAGGACACTGGGTCTTCGTTTATGTAAGCCTGCTTGAGCCTGAGCCTTATGTTGGGAAGGAATTTTTCAATCAAATATGCCGTTCCCATGAAGATTCTTGAAGTAGGGTTGCTCATTCTAAGGCCAAAAGCTTTTCAGGGCCCTGGTTTTTCCCCACCACATTCAGGACGTCCTCTGGGTCCAGATAGTAGGCCCTCATTACTGTTCCTATGTCTTCCAGCTTTCTGACATTCTTGCCCACAAACCAGTTTATTATGTTCTCCTTTTTCTTCAGCTCCTCGGTTATTTCAGCTTTAGACAAACCTGTGTGCATGTTTATCTCCTGGAATATTCTCACATCGTCTGCAGCTTTTATTATTTCATCAGTTCTGGCCTTCCAGCGGTATAGCACGTTAGCTTTTACCACAGACTCGCCGCCTACTGTTTCTTCAGGGATTACTTCAGCCAGCTGGTAGACGCGCCTGATGTTTTTCATCCTGTCTCTATACATCACTGCGTTGAGGTGTATGGACTCGAGCATTGTTGCTGGGACATTTATGGGCGGGTTGGTAAGTCTTTTCAACGTCTGATAACTGGTGTCAGCGTGCAGTGTAGAGTAAACAGAGTGGCCTGTGTGCATCGCCTCGAAAAGTATTTCAGCATCCTTTCCTTTTCTTATTTCGCCAAGTATGATTCTGTCTGGCCTCATCCTCAAGGCGTTTACAATCAAGTCGCTCATTGTGATTTCCCCCTCGCCCTCTGGGTTGGGGCTTCTCGTCTTCATCGGACACCAGTATAGGAAGTGAGGCAGCTGTATTTCCCGTGTGTCTTCAACTGAAATAACACGGTGGTTGGGCTGTATGAAAGGCATCAGTATGTTCAGCAGGCTTGTTTTCCCGGAGCCGGTTCCCCCAGAAATGAGGACGTTCAGCTCGTATTGTATTGCCATCCACAATAGGGAGAGTATTTCGGGAGTTATGGTCCCATTCCTTATGAAATCCGGGAAGGTCCATGGGTCTCTGGCGAACATTCTTATTGACAGCGTTGTTCCTCTGTCAGAAATCGGCGTGAGAACTGCGTTAATGCGGTCTCCAGTCGGCAGATGCGCGTCCAACAATGGAGCATTTATTGTTATCTCCTTTCCAATCTCCCTGGCGACCAGCTTGGCGTAGTTCTGCACTTCCTCGTCTGACTCGATTGTTATGTTGGTCGGAAGCCAGCCGTATCTCTTGTGGTAGACTCTAACTGACTCTTGGTTTGAGTTGACGACTATTTCCTCCAGAGAGGGGTCTTTAAGCAGGAACTCCAGGTCGCCCATGCCGAGAGACTTGTTGAGAACCGAAACGACAAGGTTGTCCCTTGTTTCCTTGCCTATGTTTGGCGCTTCGGCGTCAATCCAGCTGCCAATCTTTTTTGAAAGATTTTCCCTGAGCTTCTGCGTGTGTATTGCAGTCTCCATTCCCGGCGCAAGTCTGTCGCGGAGTGTATTCACGAACACTTTTGTGGGTTCTTCAAACACAGGCAAAGCAAGGTAGTATCTCAACTCCTTGTCGACCAGCTTTATGTCTACTTCAAAGTCCAGTCCGTCCAGTTTTACCGAGTATTTTTCCTTCAGCTGCTCAGCCATTTTTTCAAAAACTGTATCAGGATGTCTCTTTTGTATATCGCAAGCAGTATCAACAAGGCTATTGTTAGGTATTTCACAAGCGTGCGGTTTACGACACCGTGTTTTTCCCCCTCTCTTGTGAGTATGGGCTCTCCTACCAGTGGATAGAACAATACTATCAAACCCTGTGAATGCAACATCTTAGCCCAGCTTTCCACAGTCTCGCTGTTGGTCTTGAGGAACCTTGCAATCTTGCTTAATTCAATGCTGCCGAAGCGGTCGACCAGATTCTTTAGTATGTCCAAATTTGTCCTGAAAACCTTTTTCTCGTCCACTATGGCGACGGAAGGTATGAGACTGGAAAGCTCTTTCCTGCCCTGCTCCGACGAAGAGTCGAAATGGATTACTGGATTAAAGAGCTTTTTCTTTGTTTTCACAACGCCGTCTTTTTCAAGCCTGCTGACAACTGGCTTCAGGTCTTTCCGGCTTATGCTGAATTTTTTCGCCAGCTCTTTTTCGGTTATGGCTCCTGAGATTATGACCCAGTCGCGGATGTCCTGTTCTTCAACCATGCGGGGCGTTTTTCCGTCCATCTTGAGTTGCAGTAGATTATTACTATGATAGTTTATTAATAGACCTTTTACTACTTGCTTTACGCTATTTTCACGTATCCTCTTTTTTCCATGCCATAGTCGCTTAGGCTTGCAGTCAGCATGTCGTCAGGCAGGTAGACTCCTGGATTGTTGTTTGGCTGGCCGGCAAGATGTAGGGTTGTTGTCAGGTTGATTGAACTGACCAAGTTGCTTTGGACTGAAAGCCTGCCGCCTGGGGTTATTGACACAGTCATTGAGCCTTCGTTGATGTAAATGCTGCTTGAGGTTGAGGGGTCTATTAGCAGTGTCTGTGTGCATGAGCCTGGGTTGCCGGTTATTTCAAAGTAGACTGCCATGGTGTTGTCTCCTGGGGGAATGTCGTAAGTGCAGTTGCTCACATTCTCGCTGGCTTGTAGGGACAGGGAGTAGTTTAGATTTGTTGTGGACGGCAGCACATAGATTGTTTTTCCGCCGAAGGTGTTGTGGGTGTAGCTGACGTTCTGCGGCAGTGTTACGAAGGTTAGGGTGTTGCGCAGGTGGTTTAAGTCCAATTCCAAGTTATCAACATTGCTTGAAATAAAGTTTGCATACAAGTCTATTGAAGTCTGATAAGCCAAAACGTTTGGGTTTGGAATTGTCTCGGTAAATGTGATATCGTTTCCGTCAACAGTCACAGCCACTCCGGAAGCCTGCAATACTATGTCCTTCAAGTCGTCTGCAGCCGAATGGAATGTGTTGTAAGCCCGTTCCATGGCAGACGGCGCGTAAACTAGATCTTGCATGCTCTGCCTGTAGAGGAGCATTGTTGTAGCAAGGGTTAGGACTGTCAACGCCAGCAGTGCAAGCCCGATGGTGAATACTATGCCCTTTTTCATTTCAACCAAATCCAAAACTCAACGAGGTTGTAAGTTCCCGCGTTGTTGCCTGTGAAAGTGAGGAAAGTTCTTTTTCCATGAGTCTTTAATGCGCTGTCGGCTATTTCAGGGCCTATGACTATTTGTGTCTGCGGATAAAGAACGCCGCCGATGTTCTGGTAGGAGTCTACCTGAATTCTCATCGCATAGTTTGCAGGCAACGCCTGCTGTAGAGAATTTTCTATGAGAGAAGCGTTCAAAGTCTGGAATGCCCCAGTGTGGCAGAGCATTGTAGCGACATCATAGCCTGTAGACAGCATGTTGTATTCAGACCACTGTGTCACCTCGCTTTCGTTGACCAAGTAGTTGGCGTAGGCAAGGAT
>VGJA01000095.1 GCA_016867655.1 Candidatus Altarchaeales archaeon
ACAAAAAGCAAAAAATAGAACCGGCGAATAAGGATGGACAAAACACTGATTGGGGAATATTTGGGAACCACAGAAGAATATATGCCCGGCGAGGGCACTTATGCTGAAGACGGCAGGATTTATGCTGCAGTATTGGGCGAAAAAATTTTGGACAAGGAAAACCACCGCGTTTCTGTGAAAGGCAAACCAATGCCAGAGTTAACTCCAGGCCAAGTGGTCTTCGGAGAAGTCCAAAGTGCAAGAAAGAATATGGTGACAGTCATAGTCTCCAGGATAGAAGGCCTTGAGGAGCAGATTGAAGTCAAAACCGGGTTGTATGTTTCAAACATCGCCAACAAGTATGTGGAAAAGGTGGAAGACTTCTTTGGCATAGGCGATTTGGTTAAAGCCAGGGTCATAAAGGTCGAACAAGATTTGATTGACATAGAAACCAAAGGCGACTTTGGAGTGGTGAAGGCGTTCTGCAAGAGATGCAGGAACCCACTGCTAAAGACAGGAGAGATGGATGTGGAATGCCCGAACTGCAAGCACAAGGAAAAACGCAAGCTTGCAGCAGACTACGGAAACGTCATAAGCCTATAGGAGGAAATGAGGATGGAAGTAAAAATTTTGGAAAATAAGGACGATGTCCTTGAGATAGAGTTTGACGACAAGACCGTGCCGAACGTGCTGGCAAGGCAGCTGAACAAAGAGGGGGTAGACGCCTATGTCTATGAGGAACACCCGCTGTTGGCTGGATACAGACTGCACATAAAGGCCTCTGACCCAGTGAAAAAGCTGAAGAAGGCGTTGAGCACGGTTGAAGACGACTGGACTGAGCTTAAAAAAGAATTAACCAAAAAACACTAGAGCAAAGATGGACAAGCCGACTGTTGAGAGGGGTGTTGAAACAAAATTTTTCAGGAGGCACAAGAGGCACATTCCGGCGGTCTTAAACCTTGAGAAGAAGAAGGACAAAAACAAGGAGATTGCCGAAGATTTGGAGAAAAAGCTTTAGCAGACGAGAAACAAGCTCCAAAAAAGTAGGGGGTGAAGAAGATGGAATTGGACAAGGGGATTACCGGGCTGGTACTGCATGAGAAGCCTGCAGGAGTATTGCTAAGCTTGAAGGGTTCGAAGGGCAAATACGCTTCAGTCTTGGCCAAGGAGACAAACTGCACTTACACCCACATTCTCAAGGTTTTGAACCAGCTGCAGGAGTTTGGAGTGGTGTCCTTCAAAAAACAGGGCAGAACTAAAATCGTTGAATTGACAGAGAAGGGCATGGACATAGCCCACGAGCTTGAGGGGCTTGTGAGACAGCTTGAAAGAGTCTACGAGGAAAAGAAGGAAGTCCTGTAGTAAAACAATGAAAAAAACAGTTTTAAGCATACTGTGTGCAAATCTTGTTCTCATCCTGTCTTCCGCAAGTGCGTCTGCCGCAGACGCCAGGGAAGCAGTAAACATGCCGTTCACGCTGGTAAGCCTTCTGGCCATTGCACTGCTCCTGCTTTCGTGCAAGCTGTATAGCAACAACATCGGCCTGAAAAAAGAGCTTGCGAGATACAGGGCAAGGCTTTTGGAATACACCCAGAGGTATGAACCCATAAAGGTTGGCGGGCCTGCAAGCAAAGCAACTGGAGAGGCAGACAAGATTGTAGAACCAGAGGAGGAGCATGCCAAAAAAATCTACTGGGACCGTATTTCCTCAACCATAGGTAAGACACAACCAAACAGCAGAGAACTTGAGGAACTGCAGAACAAGAAAAAAGACCTCGAGGGCATGATTGAGCTCACCAAAAGGAAGTATCACCAAAGGGAGTTGGACGAAAAAAGCTTCAGCGACATTATTAAAGACCAGCAAAAACAAATAATAGAAATAGAGGCTAGGATAAACAAGCTTGTTAAGGGAGGGTAATTTAAGATGGAAAAATGTCCGACAGGGATTTTGGGTTTGGACGAACTGCTTGAAGGCGGCTTTCCAAGAGGCAGGGTCATACTTCTCTCCGGAGAGTGCGGGACTGGAAAGAGCATTTTTGGGGTGCAGTTCATATACAACGGGATTGTCAAATATAACGAGCCGGGGATTATTGTGAGCCTTGAGCAAGATCCTGAGCAGTATAAGGAGGACATGCTTTCCATGGGGATTGACTTGAAGAAGCTGGAGGACAATGGAAAGTTAATCATAATAGACGCCAGTCTTGCAGGATTGAACCTGCAGAGGATGATAAGCCAGAAGGGCAAAGACCACTTTAAGATAACGCCTGAACAGTTTAGCATAGAGTCGATGATTTCTCTGATTGAAGAAGCGGTTAAGATGATTGGCGCCAAGAGGGTTGTCATAGACAGTTTCTCAGCCTTGGACCCGATTTTGGAGGCGAGAAAGTCCAGAGTTGGAATGGACTTGAGGCAGGATATTAGAAGAACGATACTTGGCATAAACTACAAACTGCAGGAGATGAAGCTGACGTCAATCTTGATTTCAGAGATGGTTGACCACAAGTTGTCCACCCATGGGGTGGAAGAATTTATGGTGGACGGCGTCATAATACTCCACTACACTACGGCGGGGCCTGACGCAGGCAGGCACTTGACTGTAAAGAAGATGAGGATGGTGAGGCACAGCGAGCACATACACCAGATAGCGTTTGAAACCAGGATTGGAGTAAAAGTGCTTAAAGCTTGAGCTGTGTGGCCGAAAGAATCGGATGTATTCTTAAAGCCAATTGAGGGATAAAGGTGCTTAAAGCCTAAGCTGGACTTCAGGATTGGACTCCTGTTTTTTCTTCCTTGCAGTTGAAACCAGCATGTTCCAGGCGAAGCCGATTCTCTCCAAATAGGTGGTGAATGTCAGGGATTCGGACAACACCAAACCTCTGCCAGCTCCAAGTCCTGCCTTAAACTCCCGCTCCCTCTTCAAAAGCCCTAGCCTCACAAGCTTTGGAATAACCTTGTTTTCCAACGTGGACTTGCTTATGCTATTTTCTTTCATGAACTTGCTCAAATCTTTTTTGCCTAAACAGCCTTTTTTCAGTATCAAGTCAACCAGACTGCATGCTACTGTATGGTAAGTCGGCTGGTATTTCTGCGGGAAGGCGAAGTCCACCACATCCTTCAGATCCCAGAAGACTGTCTTGTCCAAGCCGCCTTTTGCCTTCAGGTCTTTGCCCTGGTGGGAGGGCACCCAAAGGCTCTCGTCTGAAGGAATGCCGCCGCTTGAAGGCCTCTTTGGGTTGGGGTTGCCTTTCCTGGCCATAACATACTATTAAAGAGCAACAAAGAAAAATAACAGATACTATGCTTGAAGACTGTGTTATAGTCAGGTATGGGGAAATCGCGTTGAAAGGCGGGAACCGTAGCATGTTTGAGAAGAAGCTCAGTGGGAACATGAAAATAGTCCTTGAGACAAACAGCATCCAGGCCAGGATAGAGAAGATTTCAGGCAGGTTTATAGTAGAACCCAAGAACGCGAGAGAAGCCGCGCAGATAATCTCCGGGGTTTTCGGCGTCACTTCAACCAGCCCTGGATTCAAAGTTAAGGCTGGCTTGCAGGAAATCAAGGAAAAGGCTTTGGAGGTTTTTAATGCAAGCAAGCCAAACTCATTCAGAATCACTGCTAACAGGCTTGAGAAGACATTCAAGGAAACTTCCATGGAAGTCAACAACATTGTTGGAGAGTTCATACAAGAGAAAACCAAATGTAGGGTAAGCCTCAAAAATCCGGAGCTGGATATTGGAGTTGACATAACAAAAGATAACGCCTACATTTACACCGAGAGATTTGAAGGCGTCGGCGGCCTGCCAGCTGGGGTTTCCGGAAAAGTGGTGTGCCTTCTTTCAGGCGGAATAGACAGTCCGGTGGCTGCATGGCTTGCATTGAAAAGAGGCTGCGACGTGACGCTGCTGCACTTCCTGCATGAAGAGCGCAACAAAAGGCCTGGGAAGATTCAGGAACTGAAGGAAAAACTCTGCAAATACCACCCGGACATAAAGCTGGTTTACATTCCAACCAAGGAAATTGAAAAAGAGATTATCATGAAAGTGCCCGCCAAAATGCGGATTGTAATCCTCAGGAGGATTTTCATGAAAATCGCAAGCAAACTTGCAAATGAGATGAATGCCAGGGCTATCATCACCGGCGACAACATAGGGCAAGTTGCTTCACAGACCCTAGACAACCTAAACGTCATAGACAAGGCATCTGGCATTCTCACAATCAGACCGCTTGCAGGCCTTGACAAACGGGAGATAATAGACCTTGCGAAAAAAATAGGCACATACGAGACGTCAATACAGGAATACAAAGACTGCTGCAACTTCCTGCTGCCAAAACACCCGGAAACCAAAGCAAAACTGATGGAAACGGAAAAAATAGAGCAACAGCTGGACGACACTCTGACCGAAAAGGCGTTGGAAGAAAGCTACGAAGGCTGAAATCAATGCTAAAAGAGCAAAAAAGCAGTCTGAACTTAGAGGATAATTAATAAAAGCATGCACAAGCTTTTATTCCCCACAGTTTCAATAATTTAGAGCCCTCTCACAAAAGCGGGGGTGTCAGAGCTGGTCAAATGAGCTGGACAGCAACCCCTTTTAAAAAAAGGTGTTGCATCCCCAAAGAAAAATAAATACCATTAACGTTCAATACCTACATTACCTCCAAGCGGGGGTGTCAGA
>VGJA01000096.1 GCA_016867655.1 Candidatus Altarchaeales archaeon
TTCAAGACTGCCAGAAGACAAAACACTAACACTGTCATCTAAAACAACTCCTGTCTTCACAACGCCCTCATACAAAAAACGAGCCAACCTCATTTTGGATTAAACTTCCTAGCTATGACAGCACAATTGTCCATCTCCTCCGGATTAAAAGGCCTATCGTAGACCATGTCCACCAAAGCTATGGCAGGATTGACAGACGCAAACGCCTTCAGCAACGCAGTCTTAGGGTGAAAACGCTCAGACTCGCTTTTCACCCTTAGTTCGTCTGTAATGCCGTCTGTCAGCACCAAAAAACCAGTATAGTCACCTCTGGGAATCATCCTCACAAAGTCTTTTTTCAACTCCTCACTGCCTAAAACCACTGGAGTAACCTTTAGTAGATTGGGGTGGGCCAGCAGTGGACTGTCTTCAGGAGTTCCTCGATCAACAAAATCTTGGGTTGGGCTGTCATCCCTAGTCAAAGGCTCAACGCTTCCATCCTGCCTGAAGCCGTAAACCCTGCTGTTCTCAATGCTGAAAACATAAAAACCTTCAGGACGCTCCAAAACACCAGCCAAAGTGGTTCTAGCTTGAGAAGTCTCAAGCAATTTACTGTGTATAGCACTTAAACTGGAAGAGAACGCTTTAATTACATTTCCAGCGCCTGCAGGCTTGTCGAAAACTCCTCCAGCAGTCTGCCGCATCAGCTCGCTTAGAGTGTATTTGGAGGCATAGGCAGGCTCTTCGCCAGCGCCCATGCCATCTGCAACACCATACATCAGATTGCCACTTGGGCTTGTCTGATAGAATGCGGAATCGGCCTGAATACAGTGAGCGCCCGTTCCATCGCCCAAACCAAAATACAAAACTCCGTCAGGCAACCTCCGTTTGCTGAATTCAGGCGGAGTAATCAACGCAGAAGCCGTGTCATTGGATATCTTTATAAAAGTTTTGGTGGCGTCCGCGGATAAATCAGGCTTGGGAAACAATGCCCCAGAAAGCGCTGGCATGGCTGCAGGAGTTTCAGCAAGACTTTCAGCAACCACCTTTGGCTTAGGCTGCTTTCTTTTGTCATCAGGCTGCTTTGGAACGGACATGTAGAATATTACGCAGTAGGTAAAGAAAAACCAACATTAGCCGAACAGTCCCCTCTTTTTCTGTAGGCTGTAATACATGACCCTAGCGTCCAGTGTGGCGTCAATGTCCTCCAAATATTCAATCAAAACATCCTTCCAGAGTATGTGCATGTAATCAGCATCTGCGTTAATCTTCCTTAGAGACTGCTCTACTCCAAAAGCTTCTGCAAGTTCCCTCTCCGACCTGCTCAGCTTACCATCCTTATACTCCGCAAACTTCAGCTTGAAGTTCTCCCTAGCATGCAATATTTTGCCAAAACTCTGGCTGCACTCCCCGGCAATAGTGTCCATGTCGTCCATGGCTTTCCTCAAAGACTTCAAGTCTTCAGAGCTTTCAACAGAAGCAATCGTGCTGCCGGCTTCGTGATACAGCCTCGTCATACGCCTCATCATGTTCATCAAAAAGTCTGCGGCAACCTCCACATAAGCATGATAAAGAATAACATTCTTCAAGCTCAAGTCCTCAACACCCACAACAGAGGACAACGTCCCGGGAGAGTAAATCTCCCTCGGGTCAAATGCTACAGTAATATCGCCAACACTTCTTTCAACAAAATTCTCCCTCTTAGACAGTCTTTCCTTGCTCAATATCACAACATGGAAATCCAAAGGCATTATGTCAGAAGAAATCTGCTTGAAAGTCACAGTATGGCATTTCTTGAAAATCTCGTTCATCAACAGCTCCTGCATGTCCCGTATAAACTGCACAGCACGCTCGTAAACCCCCTCATTCGGAACTTCAGCAACAAAATAATGCATGCCACTCCACTCCTGCGTGAAGTAAATCTCAGGATACCTGCCATAGCCAGTAATCTTGAAACTCAAATCGTCCTCAAACCTGACCTCGCTCAAATTCAAAGTAATCTTGCCCAAACCCATGTAGGTTTCATACAAATGTATGTGGCTTCTTGGAACCCAAGAAACGCAGAGCAATTTGGCCATAGCGTTTAGAATATTGATGTGATACAATAAAAAGGGCTGCAGCCCAAACACCAAAAGCCGCAACTGCATTACACAATCGGCGGCTTAACGCCATTCTTTCTGACGAACATTTCCCTCAATTTTGCGCCAACAAGCTCAACCTGCATCTTTGCGCCTTCCTCGCGCATTCTCTTCAAGTTAGGCATGCCGTTCTTGCACTCCCTGACCCACTCTCTGGCAAACTTGCCGCTTTGAACGTCAGCAAGAATTCTCTTCATAGTCTTCCTAGTCTTCTCGGTTATAATCTTCTTTCCCCTAGTCCTGCCGCCATACTCTGCAGTATTGCTGACACACTTCCACATGTACTCCAAACCGCCCTTCTGAACCAAATCAGTAATCAGCTTCAGCTCGTGCAGTGTCTCAAAATAGGCAAGCTCAGGCTGATAACCAGCTCCCACAAGCGTCTCAAAGGAAGCATTAATCAACTCTGAAACCCCGCCGCAGAGGTCAACCTGCTCTCCAAACAAATCAGTCTCGGTTTCCTCCTTGAAAGTTGTCTCCAAAACGCCAGCCCTCGTAGCTCCAAGAGCCTTAGCCAAAGCCAAAACATGCTGCTTGGCCTTGCCGCTTGGATTCTGCTCCACAGCAACCAAAGCCGGAGTGCCAAAACCCTCAACAAAAGTCTCCCTAACCCTCACGCCAGGCCCCTTCGGAGCCACCATAATAACGTCAACATTCTCAGGCGGCTTAATCCTCTTGAACCGGATGTTAAAACCATGAGAAAACATCAAAGTCTTGCCAGCTTTCAAACCCCTTTTTATGTCATTCTTGTAAACACCAGCCTGAATTTCATCAGGAATCAAAATATGGATTATGTCTGCTTTTCTGGCAGCCTCAGCGATTGGAAATACCTCAAAACCATCCTCTCTAGCCTTCTCAGCAGAAGGGTCTTCAATAGAACCAACTATGACATTCAACCCAGAATCCCGCATGTTCAAAGCCTGCGCGCAACCCTGATTCCCATAGCCGATGATTGCAATAACCTTATCCCTCAATACGCTTAAATCAGCATCCTTGTCATAGTAAATTTTAGCCATCTCACATCACCCATTCAAAAACTATCCCTAATATTAGTTTAGCATATAAAAAAGGGTTTGGAGTATTCAGTTTTCGGTTTTCAGTTTTCAGTCTTCGGTTTTCAGTTCTCAGTTTTCAGTCTTCGGTTTTCAGTTCTCAGTTTTCGGTCTTCAGTTTTCAGTTCTCAGTTTTCGGTCTTCTATATTCGAACCTCTGTCTCCAAACCCGTGAAAACCGAAAACAGGAAACAGAAAACAGGAAACAGAAAACCGAACTTAACTACGCCCATTTGTCAAACCAAGCCAGGTTTTTAGCCCCGCAGGTGCGGAACGGTCCATGGTAGGAATGGCAGTCTTCAACAGTAGCTAGAGTGGTTGTGGTGGGCGGCTCAACATACTCCAAAAAAGTTGTTGGAACACCATCATAAACTGTTGTAGTAACCACAGCAGTCGTGCAGGCAATAGAAGTCGTGGTTGTCGTAGTAGTAATCCTCCTTAGAGTAGTGGTTGTCAAGTCATACAAACCCTCTGGAATGCCCTCTGGACTATGACTGTTCATGACAAACACAGCCACCACGCCAATACTCAAAATTGAAACAAACAAAAAACCAACTGCAAGTAAAACCAACAGCAAAGACACCCTAGGGTCAACACCCCCACCATCCTCTCTGGCAATACTGGCCATGTCGGACTAAACACTTGGAGAAAGCAGCTTAAAAATACAGCCAAAAAGGAGCAAGCGAGGTATTTTTAACCAAAAGACCCATATTTTACCCGTCCAAAACGGCCGGGATAGGGTAGTTTGGTTTATCCTGCGGGACTGTGGGAACCCCTTTTCTTTTCCCGAAAAGAAAAGGTGTTTCATCCCCAAAAGAAAAGGGAGGTTACAGCAATCCTGCGACGCGGATTCAAATTCCGCTCCCGGCCCAAACTTTTTCTTGTGTTAGGGTTTCACTGTTTTGTTTTCAGGGTTTTTAGTATTTTAGTGACTAGGCTATATTAGTCATTCTCATAAACAGCTGCGTTTGCCAACTCTTTGGCAACTAGTTTTCTCACCCTTTTGTCAGGGTCTAACATAGCCCACCCTAAAATGCCTAGCTCTATTTCTCTTGGCACGCATGGTTCGGCAAACATTGTAACCTGGGATAGTGCCCTAAGGCGGACATTCGGGATTGGACTGTTAAGTAGCTGGATAATGCCTGGAACTTTCGGTCTTAACGTTTCTTTAGAGACGTGACTCCAGTCAATGAACTGAGTCTTGAATTTTACCATATCGTAGAATTCTCTGAAATGTGCTTCAGGCACTTTGCTTTCACCTCCCCTCGTCAAGATTGCTTTATTTAAGTCGACCCTCACTTCCGGCTGTCTCAAGAGCTCTGTACAGAGCCCCCTTACTCCAAACCACACTAAACCACCGCTTGGTGTGGACAACTCGTCTA
>VGJA01000097.1 GCA_016867655.1 Candidatus Altarchaeales archaeon
TGGTCGTCTGTTTGGATTAGGTATTCGCCGTCGCCCTGCCAGAGGATTTCCCCGTTTTTCTCCAGTTCCGCGTTTAGTCTGGGAGGGTTTTCATATTCCAAGAGGCATTTGTATAGCGGGTGGTCTTGGGATATGTGGAATTGGTTGTTGAAGTTTTGGACCAGTCCCATGTTCGCGAACTTGGACATTATTTTGTAAATCTGGGATTTGCTTAAGCCTGTTGTCCCCGCCAAGTCTTCGGCGGTTTTGCCTTCATGGAGTATCTCCTTCAGCAGGGGGTGGTTTTTCTTTGAGAGGGCTATCTCCACGCGGTATGGTCCGTAGATTTTGAACAAGTGGGACAGTTGGACTGCTTTCTCGTTTTTTGGTATCGTGTATTCCACCGGTTTGTTGGCTGGTTTCACAAGATTCTTGGATTTGAGGTTGCGTAGTATATGGTAGGCGTTGGGCTTGCTGGACTTTGTCTTGTTCATGAATTCCTCGATTCTTATCCCTGGTTTATTGAGCACAGTCTTGAATACCTTAAGTTCTGGTGTTGAAAGGTCCATGTTAGAATAAGGGATTATGTATTAAAAAAGGAGAATATTCTCATTTTTTAATACTACTCCTACTTATCGGCACCCTAACGCCAAAACGCCTGGAAAACAGCCTCCAGCGCCCGTAAACCACCTTCAAGTATTCGCCCGCCGTTTTGGCGCCCATAGACTCCAACTGGCCTTTGAGTTCATCTTTCACAGCATCCCAGTCCAAGCCCCTCTTGAAGATGCTGTTCATGTCTTCCAAGTCGCGCTCCCTTGATGTCACGGACTTGAACAGAAATACATCTTCCGGGGCGCAAATCATGTTAACCATCTTTCCGGATTTGAATCCCCTAATGCAGCGTTTTTGCATTCCCTCGCTGAAATGGAAAACACCACAAACTTTCTTGAGGAAGACATCAATCCTAATGCCTGGGATAAACTCTTCATCCAGCGGCGTCTGCTTGACTTCATCGAAGATGCCGAAGGTGTTCATGTCAACGTATTCTCTATCAATATTCACAACCTCATTTTCGATGAATCCAGAAGCAAGAAGGGCCTTTTTGAAAGCCTCAGCCTCCCTCTTGGTAAGGAAAATGACGTCCGCGTCTTTGGTTGCGTTTTTCAGGCCATGCCAGCACATGGCATTACCGCCGATGTGATACGCAGTAACCGGATGGTCTAAGTTAGAGCCAACCCTCTCTAAGACAGAGTTAATGTAACCTAGACTATGCTGATGCCCCATAATAAGACTTTAGACCTTTTGCGTAATTATAGCACTGGAATTTAATATTCGTAGTGATACAAAAGTGAATAGTATTGGTGTATTCGATTTTCACATGAAAACATACAAAAATTAGTTTCCAGTGCTATAATCCAAAAACAATGGGCAGGGGAGATATCCAAGTAACATAGAATCTATTTTGTGTTAGTTTGATGTGGCGGAGATTGGAGGGGGTTTTTTGCTGTTGCTGGTTTTTTTGCATGATGCTCATATTTTTTACTATGTCTTCTTATAGTAAAGTTTTTAGGTATCTTCTAGCAAATAGTCCTGCCTAAAATACTTGTTTTCTTTAAATTGTTTCTTATAAACTTGTTCATTGCTAATGAACAAAAGTGTTCGTTAGTAGTGAACACTTTTCACATGCAGAACTTTCAAACTTCTGGCTTAGGATATGTTGTTGTCAGATGTCTAGCCTAGTAGTCTGTGTATCAGTCTTTCTGTTTTCAGGTATTGGTGGTATAGGTATTCGTTTATTTGTGTGGGTATTTGTTTTTGGGGTTTTTGCCATTCTAGTGTTTTGTCTTTGATGTGTTCGTAGGTTTGGGTTTGCATTTGGCGTATTTTTTCTGGAGTGTTTAAGTCTGCAAGAAGGTTCAATAGCAGGAGGTATTCTTTGGGTTCTTTCATGTTGAATAGGTCGTAGATTAGGTTTCCAACTTGGTTGGACTGGTGTAACAATGGTTCTAGGACTTGTTTTACGTTGTGGGTGTACTCGTCTAGTTTTCCTTTTCCTTGAATGTGTTTTGCAATTGTTTTTCCCGCTATGTCTCCGCATATTACTGCTGGGAGTATTCCTTCCACGAAGGGTTTGAAGTTTTGGTCTGCGCTGTCGCCTGCAAGAAGAATGTTGCCGTAATGCCATTTGTCGCACAGTGGAAGAGCGTTGGCCTTCCCTCCTTTGTCTTCAGCGCGTATTGCATTTCTGACTTGCCTTTTCATTTCAGGGATTTCCAGGAATTCGTTGAAATACTCTTCTATAGGTTTTTTGGGGAATGCGCAGCCTATTCCCACATTGGCTTTGGTTTTTGAAATCGGGAAAACATAGGCGTAGCCTGTTTCTGTGAAGTCCCCAACGAAAATTTGTTCATATTTTGGAGACGTTAGTTTCATGTTGTGCATTTCCCAGGCGTAGATTTCAGCGGTGGCGCCTTTTTTCGGGTGGTATTCGCCCAAAAGCTTTAGTGTGGTAGAATCCGAGCCGTCCGCGCCCACAACCACCTTGGGCTTTATTTCCACTTTTCCTTGTTTGCCTCTCAATACAGCTTTTTCCACCACATGATTGTGTTTGAACTCAAAATCCACCAATTCTGTTTCAAGCATCAGCTGTGCGCCAGCTTTCGTGGCCTTCCGAACAAGCCATTTGTCAAACTCACGGCGGTTTACGGTATAGCCGCTCCACAATACGCCACTTCTTCTTACGGTAATGTCTTCAGCCCAGAATTCTATGCCATCTGTTTTCCAGACAAACTGGTCATGGGGAATGTTGAAAGGCATAAACGGCAGCAAATAATTGCCCATGCCTTCAGCGCAATGCACTGGATAACCTATTTCCCTGCGTTTTTCAACGATAACAGTCTTCAAGCCAGCCCGAGCGCAAGCCCGCGCCGCGCCGCTGCCCGCGGGACCCGCTCCTACCACAAGAACGTCGCATTCAGTCATCTTTGGGTTAGTAGCCACTTCCATAGTGGGATGAATTTTATTTTTTTCTCTGTTCCAAACCAGGACACCTCTTCCTCATTCTCATAGTCTTCGGTTATGATGGTGAGGTTGTTGCATTTCAGTTCTTTGCTTGCTTTTATCAGAGCCCGGGTTTCCCTCTCCTTTGTTGCGATGTCGGAAACGTCATAGCAGACTTGGATTAGTTGCCTTACTTTTGTGTCTTGCTCAACCGCAAAATCAACCTCCGAGTTGCCCGACTTCCAATAGTAAATTTCTTCGTTGTATTTTAGCTTTCGCTTCAATTCCACGGCAACGGTGTTCTCATATACTCTTCCATAGTTTTTCGAGAATTTTGTGGAAAACAGATTGATGAATATTGTGTCTATGAAATAGATTTTTCTCGGGTAGAGGAGGCGGTCCTTTATCTTGTAGGAAAAGATGGGTATGCTGAATGCAAAATAGGACTGCTCTATGTGTGAGATATACTGCTGTAGTGTTGTTTTTCCTATGGCATAGTTCAGGCTTTTGAGGGTGTTGTACAATTTGCTTATCGAATAGCTGGTGGAGTTTAACAGCAGACGCATCAAAGCTTTTAAGGCTTCTTCGTTTTTCACCCTGTTTCTTTCTATAACGTCTCTGCGCACAACCGTCTGGTAGTATGAGTTTGCTATTTCGTGTTTCTTGTCTTCTGCTGAAAGGACGATTTCGGGCAGGCCTCCATACTTGAGATACTCCTCCAGGGCGTTCAGTATTCTTGCCTTTTCGTTTTCCGAGTGGTGGATGTGTTCAACTTCAAAACTCAGGTTTTTGAATTTGAGGAATTCTTTGAAAGACAGGGGGAAGACCTTGACTTCGAGGAATCTTCCCCTCAATTCGGTTGGTATTTCCATGCTGGACATCTTTGAAGAAGAGCCAGACACGAAAATTGCTATGTCCTCTGTGTCGCAGATTCTTCTCAACCATTTGCTCCAGTTGGGTATGTTCTGAATTTCGTCTAAAAGAAGGTATTCTGCTTCCTTTCTGGAAAACTGTCTCATTCCCGGCAGTAGCAGACTAAGGAATTCTGTCCGCAGTGGGATTCTTTCGTCTTCGAAGTTGATGTACACTACTTCCTCTCTTGTCTTTTCTTTGAGGAGTTTTTTGATTAACCCCAGGAGGAGATATGTCTTACCAACCCTTCGAAAACCGGTTACGGCAATAACCTTCTTGCCGCCTAGACTGAGGTATTGAGTTAAGTCAATGTCCCTGTCCTTTATTTCCGGGAGGCTTCTGCCTTTCCACTCAACCAAAAGTGTTTTAATTACATCCTTCATAGTACAATTTTATATTATTTTTGTACTATATAAATAAGTTAAAACCAACTCTAGCGCAAGCTCTGGCTGCGCCGCTTCCAGCCGGACCCGCCCCAACAACCAAAACGTCGCATTCAATCATGGATAAATACTTATTTCTGTTGTCTCCTAATATAAGGATTGTCATGGATTCTGTCAGATTTGGTTTGTTTCAGCTTGGTTTGCTGGCTTTTTTGTATGCTTTAGGTTTCGGTCTTATACTGTTTTTGCTTCCTTTTTTGGCCTTGGATTTGAG
>VGJA01000098.1 GCA_016867655.1 Candidatus Altarchaeales archaeon
CCAGCTGTCTTTCAAAGTAAGAATTCCTTTGATTAATCTGTCTCTCATTTCAGTCTGCCTGACAGATTCTGCAGGCATGTCTTTCAAAGCCAGCTCTGTGGCTTTAGCCAGTCCTACTATTCCAGAAATGTTTTCTGTGCCGCTTCTCAAGCCTTTTTCATGGCCGCCTCCATGAATCAGAGGCTTTACTTGAACTCCTCTTCTGACAAACAGTGCGCCAACGCCCTTGGGGCCGTAAAGCTTGTGGGCTGAAATTGAAAGCAAATCGATGTTCATATCTCTGACGTCTATTGGTATTTTTCCAAAAGTTTGCACTGCGTCGGTATGGAACAAAACGCCTTTTTTTCTGGCAAGCATGCCTATCTCTTTCACTGGCTCTATGGTGCCGATTTCATTGTTGGCATGCATTATTGAAATCAAAATGGTGTCTTTGCGGATGTTTTTCTCCAAGTTGGCTAAGTCTACCAAACCAGTCTTGTCTACATTCAGATAAGTTACCTCAAAACCCAATTTCTCCAGCTGTTCGCAGGGGTGCAACACAGCATGATGCTCTATTTTAGATGTTATTATGTGCCTGCCTTTCTCCCTGCCAGCCAAAGCAACGCCCTGTATCGCAAGGTTGTCTGACTCGGTGCCGCCTGAAGTAAAGTATACTTCATCCGTGCTGGCATTCATTGCTTTTGCGACAACATTCCTGCTGTTTTCCAAAGCTTCCTTGGCTTCCTCGCCAAAAGAATGCAAACTGGAGGCGTTGCCATACTTCACATTGAAGTAAGGCAGCATTGCTTCCAAAACCCCGGGGCTTACTGCAGTGGTTGCAGCATGGTCCAAGTAAACGCGCTTCATCTCGATAGTATTAAGAATTCGTTTAGCCTGCTCTTAAATAGCCTGCAAACAAGGGGACATAAACTCAGGGAATCACTTTAATCGCCTCCTGCGGGCAGCTTACCTCGCAGGCGCGGCATTCAACACACGCATCAGGTTTTTTCACAACCACCTTGTCTTTTTCATTGGCATAGACTTCAACAGGGCAAACCTGAACGCAAGTGCCGCAGGCGACGCATTTCTTGTAGTCTATCACTGGCTTAGCCATCTTTATTAGAGGTTTTATATATAGAGATTTTACTTTAAAAGACGAATCAAGCCTATTTCTTCACGAAAAGCCAGCAGTGGCACTTGCCGTCTCTGGCAATTTCGTCCTTGTGGTAAATGCACGGGCAGATGTTTTTTTTGTCTTCTTCCTTGTTGCCTGAAATAGGCCTGCAGGGACAGTAGGCTGCGCCATATTTTTTCACATTCTCAATAAGGCCGTCCACAATCATGTCGACCACTTTTTCGTCAGAGTTTAAAGCAAAACCCTGGCCTTCAGCATACCGTTTTTTGGCCTCAATATACTTTTTTTTGTCCATAATGAGGTTAACATTACGAAAGATGCACACTTAAATACTGACAACAAGTAAAACCAGTCTGGTTTTCAGTATTCCACGCCCCTCCGGCCCACAATGCCCTTGTTCATCGGATGCTTCACCTCATTTATCTCAGAAACATAGTCCGCATGCTTGTAGAGCTCTTTCGGCGCATTCCTTCCAGTCAGAATCAACTCTGTGTCCGGGTTCTTCTCCTGAATCAACTTTATGACATCATCCAAAGACACCAGTTTTTTGTCCAAAACCACATTAATTTCGTCCAGAATCACGACATTGTATTGCCCGGACTTGACAGCCTGCCTTGCGTCATTCAAAGCTTCAGCAGCCTTTTCCCTGCTTTCATTGTATGTGAAAAAACAGCCCCGGCAGTTTCCGCACTGCGTTGCGCCAACCTTCATTTTCTCAGAGTAGGGGCATTCCTTACCATACTGCTTTACCCTGAATTTAGGCAAAGCCTCCTGAACGTTCAATTCGCCGATGTGTCTGCCGCCCTTCATGAACTGAATCAAGTAGACGGAAAACCCGTGGCCAAGAGCTCTCAAAGCCAAACCCAAAGCTGCAGTAGATTTCCCCTTGCCGTTGCCGGTGTAAATATGAACCAAACCCAAATTACTCCACGCCATAAAACTTTACCAAAGTTTTATCAAAAAGGGGACTTAGCCCCCTGATATGATTGAGTATTATTCTATTCTATGTATATACACCTTTTGATTAGTTGTTGAATTCATTTCTTGATTTGGACAAACTATTGCTTATACGCTGCACACTGAATACCCGCAGTTTGGGCATTTGGCGCAACCTTCCACAAACTCCAAAGTGGCTTTGCATTCAGGACACTTGCCTGACTTCTTCAACTCTGATTTGGAGACCTTATACTCTGCTGTCTTTGGCTTCTGTTCGGCAGGTTTTTCAACCGCAATCTTGTTTACAGACTCTATGTTCAAAACCTGCTGCTCCCTGCTTTTGTCCCTGTAGACTGTGACGCCCTTGCAGCCCAGCCTGTAGGCGAGCATGAACACTTCTTCAATGTCTTTTGGAGTTGCGTCAGACGGAAAGTTGACTGTCTTGGACACTGCATTGTCGGTATACTTTTGGAACACAGCTTGCATTTTTAGATGCCAGTCTGGGGTTATGTCGTGTGAAGTTACAAAGATTTTCCTCACATCCAAAGGTATTTCCTCGATGTCTTGTATGGAGCCTTTTCTGGCTATCCTCTTCATGAGCTCTTCAGAATAGAAGCCCCTCCTTTGGGCTATTTCCTCAAACAGTGGGTTGACTTCCAAGAGTTCGGTGTTGTCCATGATGTTTCTAATGTAGGATATGGCAAACAAAGGCTCTATTCCGCTTGAACAGTTTGAGATTATGCTGATGGTTCCAGTTGGAGCGATGGTTGTTATGGTTGCATTCCTCAATTTCAAGTCCGTTCCATTGTAAATGCTGTCCTTGAAGTTCGGGAACACGCCTCTCTCCATGGCTATTTCGCAGGACATCTTCCTGCCCTCATCCCTGATGAACTTCATCACCTCTTCAGCAGTCTTCAAAGCCTCTTCGGAGTTGTATTGAATGCCAAGCCTTATGAGCATGTCCGCGAAGCCCATGACTCCCAAACCAATCTTCCGGTTCTTCCTGACCATGCTGGCAATCTTGTCCAGAGGGAACTTGCTCATGTCAATGACATTGTCCAAAAAGCGGATTGAGGTTCTGACTGTCTTTCTCAATTTACTGTAATCCATCCTCCCTTCCTTTACCATCTTGGCCAAGTTTATTGAACCAAGATTACAAGCCTCATAAGGCAAAAGAGGCTGCTCACCACAATTTGCTATAACAAATCCATTTGCGATAAATGAATGAGATTCAGGTTCTGTCAAGTCATAGACTCCTTTCATGCCGACAGGTATTATGGACGCCACTTCATCTACGAATAATGTCTTATGGAAGGCAACACTCCTAAAGACCTTCATCTTTTTCTTATGCTTGCCGCACATGAAGCCAACTTTCTTCTGGAAGACGGGTATCATGTCCCTGCTTATGTTCAACTCAAAGCATACACCGTCTAGGAGGTATTTTCTTTTCTCACCGCTGATGGTCTCATACTCAAATCCAGAACGGGATTTCCGCGAGCGGTCGTAAATCCTGGACTTAACCCCCATGTTCAACAGAAGAAGCTGAACCCCCTGGAGCAGTCTCCTTGACTTTGAAGTCAGCCTTATGTAGTAGTTTTTGTTTGAAGGATGATACATTACAGTCCCGTCTGATGTGAACAAACCTTGGAGGAAGCCTATAACTGCTTCTTCGGTTGCTGTGTAAATGCTTTCCGGAACAACCTTGTTTTCTGCCCTGGCATTCCTTACCCCAAGTTTCTTGAAGTATTCGACAAAATATTTGCTGTGATAGCTTAGGTGTATGACATCTCTGGTGCGGACTATTTCCTTCACCCTTCTGGCATACATGCAGTCTAATATTGGCTTAAGGTGGTTGAAAACTTTTTTGTCTTCCCTTCCAAAGCTGAAGCCAACCCTACAGTTGCTGTCATTGTCTCTTAGCCAGCCGTCGCCCACAAGCCAACCCAACACTTGGCCAAGCTCTCTGGACCACTTGTCTGGGAAGTTGTGTTTATACTGTCTGCCGTTCTCTCCCCTGAACTCGTTTTCAACTTTGAATGGTAAGGAGGAATCTCTGCTGAAGTAGCCTTCATTACACTGGAGCAGCACTTTATGCCTCCCAGGTTTTATGTCCTTTAGTTTAATCCATCCGTCTGTGGTGAGGATTTTGTGGTCCGCGGTGGCATTCAATTCATAGCCTGATTTTGACACAAGCCTGAAGACGTCCTTGAAGCCAGTAAACCAAGCTTTTGATATCGCATTCAACTGGACTCCTGTTTCAAAGGACCTGAGGAAGAGCATTCCATTGCTTTCTACTATAGACGAAACCCTCATATCGGTTGTGATGTCCAATCCGCCTGATGCGTATGTTTCCGCGATTTCGCCCATGCGCAAAAGCCCTCTGGAGGTTGAAACCAGAGTGTCTCCGGTTATGCAAGGGTTTGTGGACTCTATTTCCCCTTGTTTTGGAGTGGGGTTGTCTTTGTTTATTCTGTCCAAGAAGATTATTCCCGGTTCA
>VGJA01000099.1 GCA_016867655.1 Candidatus Altarchaeales archaeon
AATCCGAATATGATATTGTCTCTGGTTGTTGAAGACGACAGCGGGAACATCAGGGCTGTTTTGTTCAGGGAGACTGCTGAAAAGCTGGCTGGCATGGACGTGGAGGAGGCGATGAATCTCATAGGGGAGAGTCAGGATGAAGGCGCTCCAGCAAAACAGGTGAAGGAAAAAATTTTGAACAAACAGGTTTCTCTGGTTGGGAGGGTTAACTATAACAAGTATGGCGACCAGTTGGAGTTTATGGTTGATTCGGTTGAATAATTTCGGTTTCCGCGGGTTTTCGGTTTTCAGTTTCCTGTTTTCACGATTTCCAGTTTTCCAGAGTTTTTCGAATACTCGAAACTGAAGACCGAGAACTGAAGACCGAAGACTTGAAACTGAAAACTCAAAACTGAAAAATTAGGCACTACAATAGCCCTCAGCAAGTCGATTTTCTCACAACAACATCATGGTCACATTCCTGATTGCAGGCCCAAGCCCAAGAACCAAGACAGCAAACTTTATGAACCTCCTAGCAGTTTCATCACCTTGAAGGTCTTTGTCAATCACATACAAAGCAGGCAGCAAAACAACCAACTTCAGTGGAAACATCACAAAAGCAGTTCCAAAATATCTAATCAAGAAAGAAGGCAAGACATGCTGCTCCCCAAAACCAAGAAAGTCAACGCCAACAAAAGTAGCGCTGGCGTCAAACAAATGAGCGAAAACAACAAGCAAATTAAACTCGTTCCCAAGGAATGCAAAAAACCTGGTTTTGGACAAAAAATAAGCAAAGACCATGAAAAACGTCAGGACAACAAACACGAAAGCAAAAGGAACAACCTGCTTTATGTTAAGCAGGATGAGGGACAGATTGTAGCCTGCGAGAACACTTCCTATGGCAAACATCGGCATGTGGTATCCAAATTTAAGCCTTTTGCCTGCAAGCAGGCTTAAAAGCAAGCAAACTAAAGTCAGAAAAAACATTGTGAAAAAAATCCAGGGCGAAACAAGCCAAAAATTACTGGGATAAGAGCCTGCAAGACCGTAAAAACCAAGATTTCTGTCGACAAGCTCCCTGGCGGTGGCCCCAAATGCGATAAAAGGGCTTACGGCAATGAAAAACCGTCTGTCTAGCCTTACACCCATCCTCTTCAACATCGGAATTACGGCAAAAAGCACCAAAACGCCTAAAACAATGCCATAAGTCGGGGTGTCAACCCAGTCGTAGCCAGGCAAAACAAAATACTTGTACAAGAAATCCCGCAAGGAGTCGAAAACCACCCTCATCACCCTATTTTTAAACCAACGTTTCCTATTATATATTTCACTGCCCGGCATATATAGTGGAGAAACAAGTTTAGTACTTCCGATTACGTATCCTTCATTTGTGTATTAGGAGGTAGCGTAATATGACTTACCAGTGTTAGGTGTAGTACAATCGGAAGTACTTAAGTTTAGTCCTCAGTAGACACTAGGGCTATAGAATTACTCATTCTCCCAAAAAACAACAATCACTTTAGTGTATTTCACGCAATAATATGGCTAAAAGACATAAACCTAGAGCAGGCTCAAGGGCCTTTGCGCCCAGAAAAAGGGCTAAAAAACAGACGCCTAGAATACGCCATTGGCCCACCACCGGAGAAACAGTATGCGGCTTTGCAGGCTACAAGGCAGGCATGACGCATGTGCTGGCAGTAGATGAGAGGAAAGGCCGGGCCACCTCTGGGATGGAAGTGTTCATCCCGGCAACGGTGATAGAAGCCCCGCCAGTGGACGTAATCGCCTTGAGGGCCTATGGAAAAGGCTACAAAGGTGTTGAAACTCTAATTGACATCTACTGCGAAAACCCGCCAGCTGATCTGAAAAAAACGCTCGTTCTTCCAAAAAAAATCAACACTCAAGAAAAAACAAAACAACTGAAAGAAAAAATAAATGAGATTTCTGACATAAGACTAATCGTGTCAACCCAGCCCAAGCTCACATCCCTGCCCAAAAAGAAGCCAGACATCATGGAAATAGGTCTGAAGGGAAGTGTCCAGGAAAAACTAGACTATGCGTTAAGCCATATTGGAAAAAAGATTCCAGTCAAAGAAGTTTTCAAAGACAACACTTTCGTTGACGTGACTGCTGTGACAAAAGGCAAGGGCTTCCAGGGAATCATAAAAAGGTTCGGCGTCAGAAGACAGCCCAGGAAGTCAACCCAAAAAAGAAGGCACATGGGGACTGGCGGTCCGATAACGCCCAGCAGAAAGTTTTGGTTCTGGCCTACGCCAGGGCAGCACGGCTACCACACGAGAACGGAATACAACAAGGCAGTTCTGAAAGTGGGCGCAGACGGGAAGGAAGTAACACCCCCAGGGGATTTTCTGAGGTACGGCCCGGTCAAAGGCGACTATCTGCTGCTAAAGGGTTCAGTCCCAGGGCCGGCTAAAAGAATCATCAGGCTTACTGTACCAAGAAGGCAGAAAGAACAGTCCAGCTTCAACGTAGTTCACATAGACTTAAGCTCAAAGCAAGGCGTGTAAAATGGCAAACGTGTACTCTCTAGACGGCAAGGCGGAAGGTAAAATAAATCTGCCCACAGTGTTCAAGACAGAGTACCGTCCTGACCTCATACAAAGGGCAGTTGTCTCACAGCAGGCCAACAGGAGGCAAACATATGGCACAGACCCCTATGCAGGTTTGAGGACCAGCGCAGACTATTACGCCAACAGAAAGCACACCTACAGGATTACGATAAACAGGGGCATGTCCAGGCTTCCAAGGGAAAAGCCGGGTGGCGGCGGTTTGGGCAAGGTTAGAAGAGTACCCCATTCAGTGAAAGGGCGCAGCGCGCACGGTCCTGTGAACAAGGACTTCAGCAAGAAGATAAACAAAAAGGAGTATGAAAAAGCCTTGAAGTCTGCAATAGCTGCCACCGCAGTCAAAGAGATTGTGGAGCAAAGGGGGCACAAATTGGGGAAGATAGCTGAGCTTCCAATCGTGATAGACGACAAGCTTGAGTCGCTCAAAAAAACAAAAGACGTTTATGACGCAATCGCAAATCTGGGCCTTGAGGACGAGCTTGAGAGGGGGGCAGTAAAAGCCATAACCGCAGGCAAGGGCAAGGCAAGAGGAAGGAAGTACAAAAAGAGGAAGAGCATACTAATCGTCGTGAATGAAGATAAAGGACTCAAAAAAGCAGCTGAAAACATTCCTGGAGTGGACGCGGCAACAGTAAGGGAACTGGATGTTGAACTGCTTGCTCCGGGAACCCACGCCGGAAGGCTCACGCTCTGGACCAAGGCTGCAGTGGAAAATGTTGCAAAATAAAATGGAACTGCAAGAGGTGTTAAGATACCCTTTGATGGGGGAGAAGGCAACCTTCCTCAGGGAGGGAAACAAGCTGACGTTCATAGTGGACAAAAAAGCATCCAAAAGTGACATAAAAGAGGCCATAGAAAAGTTGTACAACGTCAAGGTCTCTAAAGTGAAGACGATGTCAACCATGGAGGGCCTTAAAAAAGCGTATGTAACGCTTGACAAAGCGTACAGTGCAGAGGAAATAGCATCACAGTTTGGGGTAATCTAAAGATGGGCAAAACATTGTTAACGCAAAGGAGGGGCAAGGGAAAGCCTAGGTTCAGGTCGCCCTCCCACAGGTTTAAGGGGGAGATAAAATATCCTCCGCTAGCAATAAGCAGGCCTGTTGGGGGCCAAGTGTTGGAGATAACCCACGACCCTGGGAGAAGTTCCCCAATAGCTAAAATACTTTTGGAGGATTATAGCGAAATACAGATTATCGCCCCGGAAGGACTGCAAATAGGGATGTGGATTCAGATTGGAGGGGGTAAGACAGGCGATGTTGGTTGTATAAGGGCTGTTGGAGACCTGGCAGAGGGGACTGAAGTGTACAACATTGAGGTAAGCCCCGGAGACGGTGGAAAGCTTGCAAGGTCTTCAGGGGCGTCAGCATCAATAGTAGCGCATGACAGAAAGCAGGGTTTGACGCAAATACTCATGCCTTCCAAAAAAACAATTTTGGTCAACAGCAGGTCTCGCGCGACAATAGGCCGGGCTGCCGGCGGCGGCAGGAAGGAGAAGCCTTTCGTTCACGCAGGCCAAATGTTCTACAACCGAAGGATTAAAGGAAAGTTGTGGCCAGTGGTCTGCGGCAGAGCTAAAAACTCGCTTGACCACCCGCACGGAGGAGGAAGGCACCCGCATGTTGGAAGGCCGACAACTGTCAGCAGGGACACGCCTCCTGGAAGGAAGGTGGGTCACATTGCTGCGAGGAGAACAGGTTTGAGAAAGAAGTAAAAGGTAAAGAATAAAAATCAAGAATAAAACATAAAATAAAAACAACAATTAAGATACACACCCTTCAAAAACACTTAGAATAAAACTCAAAAACAAGACTCATGAACGCAACTCAAAATGGGTGCGTCCAGGAGAATAATAAGTAAAAAATAAAACTAGGAATTAAGATGCGCACCCTGTATGAACACGTAGAATAAAACTCAAAAACAAAATTTACGAACGCAATTCATGATGGGTGCGTACAGAAGAATAATAAGTAAAAAAT
>VGJA01000100.1 GCA_016867655.1 Candidatus Altarchaeales archaeon
TAAGAGGCATAAAATACTACCCCACATGGATACTTCCAGGCGGACAAGAAATTACGGGAGTTCAGACATTAAAATACCTCGAAGACTTATCTAACTGCAGCATGGAACAAGTGGATACCTGTCCAGCCGAAAACAATAGTGATGTGTGTTCAATAAATAAAGTAGGCTGAGATACCCCTATCAAAAGAACCAATAACTCTGTTCAAACCATAAATAGGTCACTAGCTACCGTTTTTTAAACTGAGAAGGCCAATATTTATCATTATCGGGATTCGAACCCTGTAAGATAAGCCCGACTGGGGCGGGCCAAGAAATAAACTCTTGTGCGCTGTTTTTGTGTTTTTCGGTTGTGAGGGTTGGGCGAACTGGTTGGCAATCTTTGGGATTCTTTAAACAGGCCAAACGAGCACAATGAAGCTGCTGTTGGTTCAAGGTAGGCAAGTTCAGTGGCTTTTTCAGCTTACAGCGGGCTTATACGGTTTTCCATTCGGCTTGCGTCGCCGCTGTGGTTTCCATTTTTTGCCGTTTTTTGTTCGACTTCTGTCGTATGCGCCTTCAGAAACCGCGTTTTTTCAAGCCCGCTGATGTCGCATTCGACAGGTATTTATTCTCATCTCGCGCGTAAGGTTACTTGAGGAGGTTGTGTTGTGCTAGACAACATTATCTCTGGCTTGCAAGGGCGGCCGTGTGGGTAGAGTGTGGCGGTCGCATAGGGGGCAAGCCTATAGTATTTGGGGCCTTGCGTTTGCAGCCGGAATTGGTGGTGGCTGCATAGGGGGCAGGCCTATCACTTTCAAACCCAAGCACGCCAATCTCCTCACATTCTGAATTCCGAAAAAGTTTTATCTGCTTTCCTTGAGGCTTAGAGCCTATCCCAGTAGACGAATTGCCTTCTCCAAGGCATGTGCCGGAGCTTGCTTTTGGATAGTATCTAGGCAGGTGTAGTTTGTGGCAAAGAACAGTCTAAACCTTGTTTACCCCTTTTTCTTGTTTATCTCCCTTATCGTTGCTTTGAGGCCTTCCGGGTTTGGAACGTCGTGGAAGGTTATTTCATATCCGCTTGAGCCGGCAGTGCTGAAGAACAGGTCTCCGTAGTTGAAAATCCTGCCCAAGATGCTTTGTTTGACTAGTGTGTCCTGGATTTTGCTCAGTTCGGCGTCTCTGGTTGTTCTTGAAAGAAAGCCGACTTCTGTCTTAATGCGCTCTGAAGTCACGTAATAGCGGTTTTTGTACATGCGGTATAATCCCAGAACTATGATGACGATTCCAAGTCCGAGCAGTGGCAGTGTCAACACTCCTATAACCCAGTATCTCAACAGCGACAGCGGGCTTCTACCGCCCTTCCAGATTATTTCCTCGGCCATTTTGCTTAAGTATTCTTGTCTAGTGGCTTAAATACCCCGTCATCTTTTTTTTAGCGCGTAGGGCATTCCAAATAGTATTGAGATTATCAGCATTATTGCTGCTGGCAGCAGGGGCGGGCCAAGAAATAGCTCTCTGTGTGCCTCCTGCAAAACCACAACCTTTATTAACCTCAAAATTCAAATAAAATTGAGGGCATGGAAAACAAAAATTCTGGAACAGGGAGATGTATTTTCTTAATGTTTGTTTTGATGGTGATTTTAGTATCGCTGTCTACAAATGTAACATCAGTTAGACTGTGTAAACCAACTCTGGATGATTGCGGCACGAAGGGTAGGACATGCGTCAGCGCGGGTGTGTGTGATAACAAATACGTGGGCGATGAATGTGGGACCAATAAAGTCTGCGTCGAAGTCTGTAGGGGGATCATGTTTGGCAACGCGATGTTTGCCTGCTGCGGCTGTTCCAAGCCATCATCAGTCGGTTCACGTATTAGCTCGGGATGCGTCACACCTACATTTGCGAGCACGGGAGCAGCGAGCGGCCATGTAGCAGACTTGACAATTACGTCGAATGCTGATGAAGTTTTAATCGTTCCCCTTAAACCAAGCGATTTGGATGGAATGCTTCTCCTAAACCCAAATGGGGGTGAACAGAATTTGGTGATTGCTCGCGTCCTTGGGGTAAGTACCGGGCCAACCACATACAGGCTTGCAGATAACGTGACCATAAACCCGGGAGAGAGTGTGACATTCCCGGTGGAGGGTTATTGCGCGGACATGTCTAAAAAGAATCCCACGGAAGGAACAACACTTACGTTGGGCGATTTGGTAGAACCCGAAGTACAGCTGGTCATATATGCTCTTGAGGATGCTGAATTTCCAGAAAACTTCGCCCCAGAGGATGTTCACTCTCTCAAGCAAATAGCAATATGGATGTCCCAGCCGGAAAATGCGGATAACACGCCGGAGGATTACGCGCAGAGGGGTTATCCGATAAGGGATGAGTACAAGCCAGTGCTTGACACTGTTTTAAGTCGGGCTGGGGCGGAGCCGGAAGAGATTTTTGCCCTTTCCGGCAAAAGGAAGGAGGAGTCAAAACCGCCGGAAAAACCGCCGGAAGAATTTCCATGGATTTACGCTGCAGCAGCAGTTGCAGGAATACTGGTTGTAGCTGGGGGAACAGTGGCTATTTGGGGTATCTACAAGATAACATCTAAAAAGTAGAATCCTTGTCTGGCGTGTGAACCTTTTTTTTTGTTTTTGTTCAGTGCGTAGGGTATTCCAAATAGTATTGAGATTATTAGCATTATTGCCGCCGGCAGCAGCGGCGGCATTCGGTTTTGTTTGTCTTGAGTGCCTGCCTGCTAAAGCCTCGGATGGGTGCTTTTTTTTTAATGTGCGTGTCTAATGAAGTGATGCAAGGCGGCTGTTTTCTATCATTAGCAAGCGACCTTCAAGATGCCACACTATGCGATCGTATAACAAACCCATCCACTAAAGAGTTATGCATCAAAAATACGGCTGCTCTACCAGCGAAGGGTTCCTAATGCACGTACTATAGACTAAGTACTCTTTCTAAAAAGTATCAGCAGTTCCAGTCCTGCTGCTGTGAACATGGCTATGGGCAGCATCATCAATGGGCCGCCGCACATTTCGTATAGGACGTATTCTGCGAATTCTTCCTCGAGGCGTTGTTTCCTTTTTTCCAGTTCGGCCATTATGCCTTCTGGGCCGTGGGCTTCGTAGTAGCATACTCTGTAGGTGTCGAAGGCTGTGCAGCATGTTCCGCTTATGTTTGAGTATTTCAGCTGTTCTCTGTAGTATTGCGCTCCTTCGGCTGCGCAGGTTGATTCCTGGATTGAGATGTCGCAGCTGTATTGCATGTCTGTTGTCTTGCAGGCTGCCTGGGCGCAGGGGATTAGAGTGAAGACTGCCAGCAGGATGAGAATGCGTTTGTCCATATTACTATATTGACTGGTGTATTTAAAGTTGCTCCTTTTTCTTTGGTTTGTAGACTCCTTTGTGGTTGGCGCCGTGCAAGGCCAGTTTCATCAAAGTTTCGTCTGCTTTAGACAGGTTTTTCTTCTGCTTTAAAGTCAAAATACTGTAGTGCGGCATTTCGTCCAAGGCGTCTCCGATAAAAGAAATGTCTTTTTCAGTGGTCCGCCAGTTTTGCTTGTTGAACTGGTTCAAATCCATTGGTTTGGAGTATTCCCTCAAAGTCTTCTCTCCCAGGGTGTTGAAATACAGGTCGAAGTAGCTCAACGCCAGCTCCCGGATGCTTTTGTAGACAGGCTCCCTGTATCGCAATACGTTGAAGTTGGATTTTGCCACTGCGCCCCAGAAGCCGTCTTTCTTGTAGACTGCCATAATGTGGTCGTCGTCGTTCACAGCCCTCAAATCAACCAACAATGGTTTGTAGCCTTGGAGTTCAAGGCAGGCTGATGCGAAAATCGCTCCTTCAAAACAGTGCGCCTTCCTCTTCCTGAGGATTACTCTAGGAGACTTGCACGATATCTCCGGGTCGTACTCCAGTTTGTCGAGAAAACGCTGCACCTTGCAGGGGCAGTCTAGCCTCCTCAATACTTTGAGCTCATGTTTTGTCCAACACATTTCCTTTATTATTAGCCCGAGCTCAATAAAAAACTAATGTATGATGTTTTGCCTTGTCCGTTGTCCGTTCCGGCTTGCCTTCACGCTGGGTTTAGGGTTCTAAGACTTACTATACCAAGAAAACCAGTTTACCTCACATACCACAGCTTGCATTCTGGCTGGCCTGCATTCACACTAGCTTTTAGATTCCAGAACCTATCGCCCCAGAGAAAACCATTACTTATCTGTTCCAGCTTGTGTTTTGGCTTGTTTTGATGAAATATCCTTCTGTATAGTTTACCACAAAGTCTGTTCCTCCTGAAACCGGGCTGCTGTAGTATTCTTCCCACAGTGCGTTTGTGCCGTCGTTGGCGTAGCGTGCTATTCTGTAAGCCCCGGAAATGCTGTTCAAAACGCGGCTTGCATTACTGCTTCCAGAGGTGTTGGTCCAAGACAAAATATTCCAGTCGTAGTAGACCA
>VGJA01000101.1 GCA_016867655.1 Candidatus Altarchaeales archaeon
ATGGGTTGATAGCCTCAAAAGACAGTATGGGCTTGTTTACCGACAAGGTTGGTTTTATCCAAGGTTATAAAAACACGTTGTTAAATGAAGCGTATAGAAGATTAAGACGGCACGATATTCACAGGATACCGAATATAAAGCTTTTCAAAAAATGGAGGATAAAATCAAAAACATGGCGCAAACATAAATCAATAAGGTCCTATATAGTTCTCTCACAGTTGAATAATGTGAAAGATGCTTTTGAAAGAGAAAGGCTGAGACAAATCTGCAATGGAGATACACGCTTCCTAAAGATAAAGAATGTTAGAAAGATCGACATAGACGAGATGTATGTTTATGACATAAGCACAAAACCATATGAGAGGTTTGTGTGTTCAAATATACTTGTCCATAACACCGACTTTCTGAACATGAAAGACCAGCAGAGGTTGAAGTCCAAGAAAATCAGCAAAACCCAGTCTGTGACAAGCCAGTTGGACGCTCCAATCAATCCGGAAGACATTCACGTCGGGCCTTCAGATTATGTGCCCTGGCTTAAAGACAAAAAAATCTGTTTCATCAGGATGGAAGGCCGGAAGTTCGGAGACGTTCCCCTGGAGGTTGAATTAAGGCTTGATGTGGAGGACAGCCCCAACAGCGCCGGCGTTATGGTTGACGCCATAAGATGCTGCAAGCTGGCCTTAGACCGCAAAACAGGAGGAACATTGCTGAGTCCAAGCAGTTATTTCATGAAAAGCCCGATGGAACAGTACACAGACACGGAAGCCAGAAAAAGAGTTGAAGAATTCATCAAAGGCGAAAGAGAAAGGTAATTTATGTAAGGTGATGCGTTAGTCCCATCGGAGCGCAAGCAGAGATGGGACAAACTCGTCGTGATGATCATGCATGTCGTATGCATGCATCCCCACAAGGGGGACCTTTCAGAAGGTTGAAAGGGTTGAGGAATTTATCAAAGGCGAAAGAGAAAGGTAGTAAAGATGAGTAATTTAGGTGAACAGATTAACATAAAAATTGGCTTGTTGTTTTCAAAACTAGGCGTTCCTCCAAATCTTTGGACTCTCCTATCTCTGATTCCTGCACTGGCAGGCTTTAATGCGCTGTTGAATCAAAACCTTTTTGCAGGACTATTTTACTTTGTGCTTTCAGACATCCTGGACGTCATAGACGGCGCAGTCGCCAGAGTGACTAAAAGCGTTTCAAACCTTGGAGCATTCCTTGACGGAGTGATGGAAAGATACGTTGAAATGCTGTTGTACACAGGGCTATTGTTTTACCTTTGGAGTGCCAAACCTTTCATCCTGCCCAACGCGCTTTGGATTGTATTCCTCGTGTTTGGAGCTTTGATGATACCTTACATAAAAGCTTACGCAGACCATAAAAAGCTGGTGACTGAGCGCGAAGAGCAGAGGAGGATGGAAGGCCTTTACGGCAGGAACGGCCGGATACTGTTGATGTATTTTGGAATGCTTTTAGGCTGCGTTAACGCAATGTGGCTGGTTTACACCATAGCCTTGACTGCATTCCTGGTGAACCTAGCTGCACTGCAGAGGGTGTTTTACGTGATTAAAAGACGGGCTTGAAGGTTTATAGCCTAAGTCTTCCTGTTTTGTATAGAGGTGTTTAAGTTGCAGGAACAGACGTCTGGGCAAAGAAGGAAGACTTTTCTGGAGACTGCCCTGCCCGGGCTCAGGAATTTTCTGAGAGACAATTTTGAGCGGAATCTGCCGGATGGCACATTGAGGTTTCCACTGCAATTCGGCGGAGACCGGGATTTAGACTAGAACCAAGTTAGGGAGGTGAGAGAGCGCTTTAACTTGAATCAACTATACTTGGTGCATGGGATAGCAGTTGATGTAGACGGCAGGGGTGTTGTGGTGATGGGTCCTGCAGGCATTGGCAAGTCCACCGTTTTGAGGGAATTGATAAAAGACCATAAGGTTAAACCCATTGACGATGGCTTTGTGCTGATTGGCAGGGACAGAGACACAGGAGTGTTTAATATAGTGCCGACTGGCCTCTATGAAGTAAACCAAAAGTTCTCAAGAATTTCCAAGACACTTAGAGTTTGCTGCAACTACGTAAGCCCCTTTCTGGTAGAAGATAGCTCACGCTTTGAAGGAGCGAACATAAGAGGTAGGATAATACAAAGAGTTTCACGTATGGCAGGCTACCTTGTTGTGAGACCGCCAGCTCATCCTTCGGAGGGCGGCAAAACAGGCTTGGATAAGATATTGTATGTATCCCATGAAAGAGACACACTCAAGCCAGGGGAGATAGGCGAAACATCATACAAAAGGATTCCCTTTGAGGAATTTCTGTCTAAAATGCAGGATGTACACCATGTTAGAATAAAACTTCCAGAAGAGCTGAACATATTGAAAAAGAGAATGCGCGAGGAAATGCTCGCGCCATAACTTATTTATACCTTGAGCTTCAAAGGTCTTGCAAGAGTCTCCCTGCCCATTTCGTCTATGACTTTGGTCAAAAGCTCTTTGGGCGATTGTTTTACAACACTTTTGCTTGAGAACACATACATCTTCCTTATCTCGCTTATGTGACCTCTTTCAGTCTGCAATACATGGAAGTAGTGGTCCAACTCGTCCAAGCTTCTGAAGCCGTAGACGACTATGTGAGTCACGTCTCCTTCTGGAAACCGGTAGAACTCTATTATGTGGGGGCCTTTGATGCGCTCTTTGACATCTTCATCGCTTTTGATGTTCTTCCAGACTTCCGGCATGTATTTGAACAATACTACTGCAAAAACTTTTATCCCAAGTTTTTCATAATCCACTTCAGTTGTGTAGCCTTTGATGTAGCCTTCTGTTTCCAACTTCTTCCGGATTTTGCCGACTGCTTGTGAGGTTATGTTTAGTTTTCTGGCTATGTCGGCGTCTGAGGCCCTTCCGTTTTCAATGAGAAACTTCAAGACCCGTTTGTCATTCCTTGTTAGTTGCATTGTGAAAGGATATATGTATTTTAAGTTTAAAAATGAAATAACATATTTATATACGAGGAATCAAAGATATTAGACTGATAGAACGGTGGTAGAGATGAATCTTAGAAGACCAAACGCAAACGAGGCTTTAGGAACGGTAAACCGCTCTAGAAACGTTGCGCCATGCTCGGGCGTGTGCACACGCTGTCTAGACGGCTGTAAAGGAAAATGCGACATGTGGCTCGCAACATTCCGCGGAAGAGAACTGCTTTATCCAGGACCATTCGGCGAGATAACCGCTGGAGCAGACAAAGACTATCCAGTAGATTATTCTCATTTGAACATACATGGATATGGAGCAGGAGCATTCGGGCTGACAAAAGGACTGAAAGCAAACCCAGACGACGCCAGATTCCCGAATGTGGACACTGAAACAGAATACGGGTGGTCAAAGAAAGTCAAAATGAAGGTTCCAGTATTCACAGGCGCCTTGGGTTCCACGGAAATCGCCAGAAGAAACTGGGAGCAATTCGCAATCGGGGCTGCAATATCTGGAATAACTTTAGTGTGCGGAGAAAACGTCTGCGGAATCGACCCTGCACTAAAGCTGGACAGCAAGAAGAAAATCAAGGAATCTCCGGACATGGACAGGAGGATAAACACATACAAGCAGTTCCACGAAGGCTATGGGGAGATACTGATGCAGATGAATGTTGAAGACACCAGGCTGGGCGTTGCGGAATACGTTTCCAGCAAACACAACCTTGAAACAATAGAATTGAAGTGGGGTCAGGGCGCTAAATGCATTGGAGGAGAAATCAAAGTAAAAACCATCGAACGCGCAATAGAACTGAAAAACAGAGGCTACATTGTGACTCCAGACCCAGAAGACTCGACAGTAAAAGCAGCCTATAAATCAGGCGCAATAAAGGAGTTTGAAAGACACTCCAGACTGGGCTTCATAACCAAAGAAGGTTTTATGGAAGAAATCGACCGCTTAAGGGGACTGGGCTTCAAGAGAATAACCTTGAAGACTGGAGCTTACGGGCTTCCAGAATTGGCAATGGCATTGCGCTACGGAAGCGAAGCGAAAATCGATTTGCTGACAATAGACGGCGCGCCAGGGGGAACAGGAATGAGCCCGTGGGCGATGATGAACGAATGGGGAGTTCCAAGCTTCTACCTCCATTCGATGGCCTACCACTTCGCTGAAAAACTGAAGAAGAAGGGTAAGAGAGTTCCAGACTTGACTTTTGCAGGCGGACTTTCAAGCGAAGACGGAATCTTCAAGGCTCTTGCTTTAGGAGCTCCGCACGTGAAGGCAGTCTGCATGGGCAGGGCCATAATGATTCCTGGAATGGTCGGCAAGAACATCG
>VGJA01000102.1 GCA_016867655.1 Candidatus Altarchaeales archaeon
GTTGAAAAAGTCAACGCCGGACAGCCAATGGTAGAAACCCTGGAAGAACTGGCCATAAGAAACCCGTCGCCATACTTCAGAAGAGCCCTATGGCAGCTGGTCAACGGAATAAAATCCGGAAGCGACATAGGAGACAACCTTTCCAACATAATAACAACTCTGTCTAAAGAACAGCTCATAGAAGTAAGACGCTACAAATCTATTCTAAACCCGCTTGCCATGATGTACATGATGGTGGCAGTAATAATGCCCTCCCTAAGCATAACCCTTCTGATAATACTCTCATCAATGCCCGGAGCAGAGTCAATAGGAAAAGAACAAACATTCTGGACCCTACTAGGAATATTCACAGTACTGCAATTTGTATTCATGGGGATAATAAGGTCCAGAAGACCCAATTTGATAGGAGGATAAAATGAAGCAAACCAGGCCGCCGATGGTGGAAAAACTGATGGCCAGAAAATGGCTGGACAGCTACCGCAAGCTGGTTTTATACTCAAGCATAGACATAGACCCAGACCAATTCCTAAACCTGATAGCATTAATAGGAGTCACGCTGTCGGTCGTGATAGGGGCAGTACTGAACGCATACTTGGACTACAACATAATCGCAACATCAACAACGGCACTGCTGGTCTACGCGTTTGCAGTCTACATACTGCTCCAGCTGTCGGCTGAATCAAAAGCAAAGTTTGTTGAAACAATACTTCCAGACGCGTTACAGCTGATGTCGTCCAACATCAGGGCAGGCCTGACAACAGACAAAGCACTATTGCTCGCGGCAAGACCGGAATTCGGGCCGCTCAAAGATGAGATAAGCAGAGTGGGAAGGGAAACAATGGCCGGCAGAAACTTCACAGACGCGCTAAACAAGTCCACGGCAAGAATAAGGTCGAAAGACATGGAACGCACAGTGGCATTAATAGTACAAAGCCTAAAATCAGGAGGCCAGCTGGCAGACCTGCTGGACCAAACGGCAGACGACATGAGAGACCAACAGATAATACAAAAGGAGATAAGCGCAAGTGTTTTGATGTACGCTGTGTTCATAGCCATAGCGATAGCAATAGGGGCCCCAACACTGTTTGCGCTCTCCTCGTTCCTGCTTGAACTGCTAGTGAAAAACGTTGAGCTGATATCATCGCAAATGCCGACATCCTTCAGAAGCATGGCCTCAAGCGCAATGCCAATATCCATAGCAACAATCTCAATAAAACCGGACTTCGTGATGACATACTCCATGATATCAATCGCAATTTCAACGCTGTTCGGGTCGCTGGTGATGGGGCTGATACTGAAAGGCGAAGAGACTGCAGGATTTAAATACATCCCAGTCATCCTCATAATAGCTTTAAGCCTTTTCTACCTCGCACACTACATACTGCAGACGCTCCTGGGCGGCATGATAGGCTTCTGAAAAACAATTTTTATAGACTAAAACAGATTAAGATAAAATGGATGCAAAAACACTGAAAATTGCGCTAGCAGTCGCGATAATACTCCTGACCGCATACGCTCTGAGAAAGGAAATCCTAGATAGAACAGCAGGCATTGCAATTTGGAAGGCAGGGGAAACAAAAACAGGCAACAGACAGACCACCACAACCCAGGAAACTCAAACAAGCAGAGATATAGCAATGGAGACCACGACCACCCTAAGCCCCTACGCACTGCCAGAATGCCTGCAGATGAAAACAGCTTGTAAAAAAGACCGCTGCTACTTTGGAAACGCAATCAACAGGCAGAACACAAAACTGTGCGAACAGATAGTTGACGAAAGGCTGAAAAATGTCTGCTTAAACAATCTGAACAACAGCCAGACAACCGACAACGCGGTAATAGAGGGCCAAGTCTTCAACACCAGATACTGCGACGTTTACCCGGAACTACAGGTGGAGCTGAAAGATGAGGCTGAAAACAAAACGCTATTCTCAACACAAACAAACTCCATAGGCGAATACCAGTTTCAAGCAGCCCCAGGAAAAGACTACGGAATCTATGTCGCCGTGGGCGAGCAGACATTAAACCAAAACGTCACCAACCTGAGGAAGGGGTGGCACATAATAGACTTTGCACTCTCATAGATTCGTAGATTATTACGAACCCGTAGAATACGCCCGCGGGTTCGTAAATCAATACCTCGCCTTAGAGGGCGAAGTATTGATTTTTAAACTCGAATTATACATATATATCTAAAAATTTTACAGCAAACTAAAGAAGGAAAAACCAAGTAAACCCCCCTAAGGGGGCAATAAACAGCTCCTAGAGACCCTGAAACAGGTGAACACAAAGATGAAGTGCTGCAAGGAATGTCCAGAATACGACGTCTGCGACGACAGAAAGAAATGCTGCGACATGTGCGATTTCTACAACCCAAAAACCAAGAAATGCGCCTACATAAAGAAGAAAAAGAAAAGCGAAAAAGACATGATAGGCAGAAAAAAGATTCTGGAAGACGAAGACGTAGAGGAAGATTTGGAGCCGCTTGAAGAAGACGAAAACATAAACGACCCCGAGGACGAATACAGCGACAAGGACCCATTTGAAGAGGAGGATATAAACGACTTTTTTGACACGTGAACAAAATGTATGTAAGCGACCTCAAACCAAACCAACCGATAGAGTCTATAATACTTGAAATAGTGAGCATTGGCGAAGTCAAGGAGTTCACAAACTTTAGAGGAAAGATTAGAGTAGCAAACGCCAAGGCAAAAGACAGCACAGGAGAATGCACACTAACCCTCTGGAATGATGAAGCGGACAGATACTCTCCTGGACAGAAGATTAGGATAATAAACGGCTGGTGCAAGGAATACAGAGGAGAAATACAGGTAAGCTCCGGCAAATACGGAAAAGTGGAGGTTCTAAGCGGCGGCAGCGGAAGAGAAGCAAAAAAGGAAGAGAAAACACAGAAGAAAAAACCGCCCAAAAAAACTCAGAAAAAAGGCGAAGAGAATTCTGAGGAAGACCCGCCAGCAGACGAGGACGACATCTTCTCCGAGGCTGAGAAAGACCCCTACATAAAATACGAAAAGAAGTACGGCAAGAACTTTTAATTCAAAACAATACCTGTAGACCTTTTGAGTAAATAAATCGAAATCGATACACTGAAGGCATATCTAGGTAAAAAAGGGTAAAATCAACATAATACGTATTTATTTTAAGCTAAATACGCAAAAGGTCTAATACTAATTCTAGCGCGTTGAAACTGAGATGAAAGTCAGCATCGTCATCCCCACATTAAACGAGGAAAAGTACATTGAAAAATGCCTGAAATCCTTGAGGGCTCAGTCCGTAAAGGCGGAGATAATTGTGGTGGACTCCAAAAGCAAGGACAAAACAGTGGAACTAGCCCTAAGATACGCAGACAAGGTTATCACTGGAAGAGTCGGCAACATAGCATACAACAGGCAAATGGGCTCTGAAATATCTTCTGGGGACATAATAGTGTCAACCGACGCGGACAGCTTCTACCCACAGGGATGGCTTGAAAAGATAGTAAAATACTTTGAAAAAGACAAGAACATTGTCGCAGTTTCCGGGCCGACAATACCCATGCCAGAAGAAAGCGTCTTCATGGACCGATTCCTATATGTCCTTGGAAACCTCTCCCTGTTGATCCTGCACAGGCTGGGTGTGGTGTGGTTTAGAGGCAGCAACGCAGCATACAGAAGAGACGCCTTCTTCAAGTCAGGCGGCTATGACACAACACTGCTGGCAAGGGAGGATTCTGACCTCTCCAAAAAGGTTGCAAAATTTGGAAAAACAATATTCGACTGGAACATCGTCGTCATGACGTCGATGAGAAGACGCAGGGCAACAGGCTGGCTTAAGACAATAAGATACTACCTTGACACTCCAATCTATCTGATAACGCGGAGGATATACTACGAAAGACCTGAAAAGAAGTGAAACAGTCTTCGGTCTTCAGTTTTCGGTTCTCAGTTTTCAGTCTTCGGTTTTCAGTTTTCAGGTTTGAGTTCTCTGTATTCGGAAGGCTGGAAAATAGAAAACAGGAAACTGAAAACGGAAAACCCGTGAAAACCGTTTCCTCTATTGGGACAAGTTCATTTTCTAAAGACAATCCTTGGCAGGGCAAAGAGGGCTATTAAAAGATAGTCCAAAAGCAGTATGCCAGAAAAGAGGATAAAGGCATTTGAATACACTTCCTGCAGCAGGAGTCCTGCAAACAGTAGTATCCTGAAGGAGAGCAGGTAAATTCTGACTTTCATGGGCTCCAGCAGCTTGAGGAGCAATGTAGACAAAACGTAGAAAAACAATAGGAGCAGCGCAAAGTAGTAGCCCAC
>VGJA01000103.1 GCA_016867655.1 Candidatus Altarchaeales archaeon
AGACCTGAAATGCTGAAGCCAGTGGAGCCAAGACCTGAAATGCTGAAGCCAGTGGAGCCAAGACCTGAAATGCTGAAGCCAGTGGAGCCAAGACCTGAAATGCTGAAACCAGTGGAGCCCACGCCTAAACAAAGAAGAACCACAACTAATCCTTAAACTCGCTGGCCTTCTTACACTCCCAAACAAAGAAAAAACACAAACTAATCCTTGAACTCGCTAGCTTTCTTCTAAGGCAAACCAGAGATATATGCAAGAATCACCTAAGCTTGCTGGCCTTCTCCCGCGCCCTCCCGCCTCGCAGTGTTGTAGGTAATGCTCCGGTCCCACTTGACTTGGAACATTACTTTGTCTTCAGGATAAGCTTGGAAGTATTCCCTGCCGGCCTTGGGCCTGCTTGCACTCCCGGATTCGTCAACTCCTCCAAACTTCAGCACGTTCCCCAAAAAGTCAACCAAAACCAGCCTCAAGTCTTCCCTCATCAAATCAAAATTCCTGGAATGCTCCCCCCTAAGCTTCCTGCCCTCAGTGAATCCAGAATTCTTTCCAGCAGCGTCTATTTCCTCCAGCAGCTTTACAGCATCCTTTCTGATTTCCACAGCCTCCTTGTAGAAATCCGTGCGGTCTGGATTAAGGTCACGGAACTCCCTCTTAGCTTTGGAATACCTGGCCGCAAACTTCAGGTAAGGAAGCATGAAGCCATAAGCCTTCCCAGCCTCCCCAGGCCTGGAAACCTCCGCATCAACTATGTCGTGGAATACCAGCAGGCACTGTTCGTTCGGGTAAAAATTTTCCACTACAGCAGACCTCGCAGCCTCAACTGCCCTCTTCCTGCCTTCGCCGCCTGTTTTCCCAATTTTTTCAAACAAATCCCGCTTGGCTTCAGGCTTCAACACGTCGGTAACCCCTATGAGAAGCCTCACATTGTCCAACTCCACAAACCGGTTTATCAACTCCTGGCGGGAGACAACACAGCCGTCTGCTCCTTCAGGCGGATTCTCTAGTTGGTCAGCCAATGCCACTATAGAATCAAGGCTGGAGTCGGTTGCAATACAGCCCATTAGGCTCCTCTCTTCTGAGGGAGTCAGCATTTCGATGATTTTCATGAACCTCATATACAACTCCGGGCTGTTTTCCAGTCTTGCAGGAGGCCTGAGCCAGAAGTCCAGATGAGGTGTAGTTGTTATCTCATGTATGTAGGTTGTGTCGTTCATAATCCTCCCAAGGAGGTCGGCTATCGCCCCGTTTTTGTATTCAGCGCCCAAGCCTGCGGCAGACAAGGCTTTCATGCGGTTTACAAACTGGGGTATATACGAAACCCTGTGGGAGACCAGGTCGTGGTATACCTTTTCTTTCCCAACGCCAATGCTCTGGGAGTATTCCTCGACAGCATTTGTGGCCAGCTCCATGTCTTCGACAGAAATGTTCAAGTCGTTGCAGCAATATCTGAAGTATCCTTCGTTTGAACTGCAGTGGCATTTGGCGTATTCCCTGCGCCTGCGGATGTCTTCCATCATTGCTTCAGCATCCCAGCCGAGCTTCAGCATTACAGCGTTGACCTGCATGTTCAGTATCAGACTCATAACCCCGTTCCTGACTCCAAGCAGGTAGTTTGAGTATTCGTCAAAACGCTCGGGCTTTAGTCCGGAGGCCATTTCACCCGCTATTTCTTGCATCTCCTTCTGGAGGGCATTGTGGTTTCCGCAGACTCCTGACTTCGGGTCGACGTATTGCACAAAATTGCGTATCCTGTCGAGCCGTGCCTGACATTTTATTGAATCCGCCACAACCAACCGCCTGCGCTCGGTCTTGGTTTTCGGCGTAACTACAGGAGAAAACCTTTTCAGCAGACTCTGCCAGTATTCCTGCCTTAAGCCTGAGGAGGTTGAATTACGCTCTATTTCAGCAAGAAGCCTTTCGTTGTCCTCCAGGCTGGATTTATTGAGCGCCCTGTCGAAGTTCTCGCCGTGCATTTTCGCCTCCTTGGAGGTGTAGGCTGTGAACCGGTTTAACTCTCTGGCAGTCACGTTGGATATCACCACATTGCAGGCTGTGCCCAATGCGTCTTTGAACTCGCTGGATTTTTCATCCAGAATTCCGGCTTCTCCAACAAACTTGAGGGTTGAATACACGCCATACGCAATGTTGGCTTTTTCATACTCTGTGAGATGGGAGTCTGAGTCAAACTGGTGCAATGCCTTTTCAATCTTCCCCACCGCAGCCGGGTTTGTCAGAGACTCCTCAAGCATTTCTGAAAACTCGTTGACCTTGGAGTGTATATGCTTTGACTCTCGGGAAAACAATATCCCCAACACTGCTGTTCCCTCATACGCAGCCGTTAGAATATCGGTGAACATGTGTCCTTCGTTCACAATAGTATCCGACTGAGGCCTTGCTTCGAGCCATGCCTTAAACCCTCCTTGCTTTCTTCCCAAACGGTAGTCGTCCAATGAGTCAACCCATATTTCATAGTCGTGGTAAGTCCCCCTCGGATGGACGTAGATGCCTATCACGGGAACTGTTGTGGCTCTCAGCAGCGACTCGTTCAGGCCAAACTTTTTTACCGCAAAATGGGCCAGCTCCTTTCTCACAGCACCTCTGCCATGCGCGATGATGTCGTCAATCTTGCCAAAATTCCCAGACTCCAACTGCTCTAAAGCCATGGGTATGAGCGCCTGGTCTGTGGAAACCCAGCCTGCAAACTTTTCGCCCAGCTTTCTGTCGAAAAAATACGCTTTTTTCTTCTCGTCCTCAAGCTGTTTCAGCATGACTTCAGCGCAGTTTTCATCTTCTTTATGCCAGACGTAAAACAGCTTGTCCGCCAAGTCCAGGAGCTTGGGTTCTTTTTCGAACAAGGCCACCGCCTGAGATGAGGTTGCCATGCTGGAGAAACCGGGCGAACCAGTTTTTACAAGCTTCAACGCATTTGTGTTGGAAGCCAGCAGTCTTGCAAAATCCGGGCTGAGAATCCCGGCCTTCAGTGCGCAGTCTGCGTTTGGGAGCAGGTGCGGGAGCAGTTCCAATGCCGGAACCTCTCCCTGGCTTCTGGCCACATTCCTCAACAACTCAAAGGCTTTTTCCCTGGTCATCTCACGCAACCTCCCAAGAGGGATTGTAAGGCTCTTCTCTATAGCCGTTGAAAAAGCCTGCAGCCAGCTTGAGGCATTCATCAGGCTTTTCTCTGCCAGGATGCGCCAAAATCAGTATTTGGCTGGAAAAATCGGTAAACAAACTGTCGCAGGATTTTATCATCCAATCAATCCTCTTGCGGTGCTTCAGGACTCTTGCAGCCTGCGGGGATTCTCCTGAAACCATTTTTTCCATGGCCTCCCTGTATTTTCTGATTTCATCTTCCGTAAAATGCTTGGCCTTGCCTGCGTCTTCCAAAGGCATTTTTTCAAGCTCGTGCACCATCTCGCTGAAGGAAAAGGCGTCAGTGTAAAGCAGCAGGACGTTTCCAACAAACGTGTCGCTGCCAGGCTCAAGCCTGAGAAAACTTCTGCGCAACCTATCATAATATTTCGAGATTGCGAAATAAGGCCGTAGGGCATTTCCAACAGCCTCGTCGTCCTGCTTTAGAATAGAAGCCTGGGCTACGTCCTGATAGAGCATCAGCTCCATCTCGCTGGGAAGGCGTTTCAAAGGGTCTAAATCCCTAGATATTTTGTCTAAAAAAGCCAGCTTGATTGGGCTGACTCTCATGAGAGAGGAATAAAGCTGATTGCTTTCACCCCAAGTTAGGGAGTCAATCATGCAGCAGGCCGCTTCCCTGCGCAAAGGGCTGGCGTATGCCACGACGACAGAAATTTTTTCCCTGAAGCCGAATTTGGATGGGTCTTCAAGGCATTCCAAAAAGGTTTTTGCATACTCAATGCCTGGAGATGTCGCAAGGGCTACAAAAGCAAGCCTCTTGTGCATGTCTTCAAGGCCTTCAAGCGCCTTCTCTGTTCTGTCCCTAAGCCACGCTATTTCAGGACGGTCTATGCTGGCCCAACCCCAGAATTTGTTGAATGACCCGCTTTCGCTTCTCACAATGCCATAAACCAGGTCCGTCCTGTAGTCAAATGTATAAAGCTTTCTGACAACTTCTGGGACAAGGCTTCCGTTGCTTAAAGGCATGACCCTTTGAACGCGCTCCAGAAGACTTTTCCTGAACATGTTGCTTGTGATGCTGAAACCGTAGAGCATGTCGTCTCTGTCAAAGCCGGCTGCTTGGGAGCAAAGTGCGTCAACCCCACTGACTGCGGCGTCAACAACCTCCTTTCTGACTCCTGTTATCTGGGAACACTCTTTTCTAAAAAG
>VGJA01000104.1 GCA_016867655.1 Candidatus Altarchaeales archaeon
AAGCTGGAGGAAACAGGACGATAACCGAATACTGCGTAGACAAATACGAACCAATCAGAGATGCTTGGGGGCAGTGCTATTACAAGGGCAGTGAACAAAACTTTTGGAGCACTGACATTTGCGCGAAAGCCTGGGATTACATGCGCGACCAAGGCGGCATATGGGACGAACAGAAAAACCTTGGAAACGACGTCATAATCGATGAAGAGGTGGAAAACCGTCTTAAGATTAATATCAAAAAACCTAATGGTAATGAGGGACCTGAATATTGTGATGGATTTGCTGATGAGGGATTCTGGTGCACAGACGCAAGTGGATGCAACTGCCATCCAAATTACGCGAGGATACAAGGCCCTGGAGCGTGGGTGTTTGACCAGAAACCAGACGGCCAACCCGTAGTCAGAAATGACAGCGGTGATTACTTTTGGCGCATAGACAATCCATACAAAGAATGCGATGCGGCATTAGACGGCGATAGCGAGCCACCGACAGAATGCGGGCAAACATGCCGCAAGCAGGTTCTCAAAGACTGGTACAAAAACACACAGATGTTTTTTTCATGGTTTAACTACACGATAATAGAAAACGGTGCCATAACGGCGAGAGGTAGGATGGAAGGCGGCAGCAACGTCCTTCCAATGGAAACCCCTTGGAACTTCCTGCACGTAGGAAACAACCTACTGGAACACAATCTCAGAGACACCACAACAGCATTCAACATACAGCTGAGCTACACGGCAAAACACTCGATAATAAGACAACCTCTGGCGCAGACGTGCAAATGGGACGGCTGCAGCGCACGGCAGTCCTGCTACTATGAGGACAAATGGCAGATATGTCCTGATGGAACTAAAATTTGGATTACACACTCCTGCCAGTACGCACCCTGCGCAAGCGATGACGGCAGTAAGTGCACTGAAGACCCATACTGGCCGCAAACAGTCGGCTGTTGGTGTGACATAGATGGTGATGGAGAACTCGAATATACACAATGTATAGAACACCGGCAGTGGATGAGATGCATGAGATGCTGGGGCGCATGGAGCAGCGAACGCTGCGACTACGAGATTTCAAATGAAACCGCCGACCCAGTCGGCGCACGTTTTGGACGCCCCCGCAGCGCCATAGAGGAGATAAACGACACCTCCACAGTATACGCAAGGCCCTATGGAGACCATTTGGAGACAAGCAGACCGCTGACAGGCTCAAACACTCAAGTCAACATAAACGTCAGAGGTTATGTGGACTACGGTTGGGGCGACAGTTCAGACAAACTGGACTACAGGAAAAACAGGGTCAACGGCTCGCTCACAGTGAGCGCCATAGCAACCAAAGACCAGCCGCAGAAAGACCTTTTAGGAGGGTTTGAGCTCCTGCTGCCTGACACAGCCAAAGTCACCTTCATAGCCAAAGACTATCCGCCGATACACGACCTCTACATTTTGGACTCAACGCCAGGCAAGGAGCTGATTCTGCTGAACAAGAAAATGCAGGACATGATGCAGATGGACGCATGCATTGGAAACGTGCTAAATTACTACGATGAAAATGGAGACCTCGTCCCCAAAGACTATGGAAACAACTACGCCCACTACATCATAAATCCGCTGAAAAAATACTACCACGCGATACAAGGCGCGACACTAGGGAACACAAGAGTCTTCTTCTCTGCCATAGGATACCCCTACAGCTGGGACCTAAAGCCCATATGCACCAACAACTCGTTCATAGACTGGTCGAAGAGGGAAATAGGCCTGCTGAGAAACTTCCACGAGGACGAGTCCAAATACTGGGATTTTGTGGGCTTCTACCCGCAGCCAAGAGACTTGAACACAATAGAATACGGCCTGGAAGGAAACACCGCTGGGGAAACCGAAACATACACTGAAAAGAAGACTTCTGAAGAGGAAGCCGACATAAGGACGGCAGTATCCTTTAACTACGCAAAGAATGAGTACACGCTCAGCTTCAGCACCACAAGCATTGAAACAGAAAAATTCAAGAACGCCAGATTGAGGATATTCAGCGACTTCAGGTACATAGACATAAACCCTTTCAAGACCGAAGCGGGAAGTGCAAGCGGGACAAGAGCCCTCCCGCCGGGAACCAAGCTGGACTGCGAACACGACCACCTAACCGAAACCGTTGGCTCAGTGCACAAGGACGTCTACTACAGACACCCGGTGGAACTAAGTGTGGAGAAAATGCCGGAAGGAGTAGAAGACACCACAGTGTCGTTTAAGGTTGTTGGAACAGACCAGTGTCCCCCAAAGGGGCCAGTCACGCAAGGCAAAGTGTTCCTGTACTTCGACTACCCCTACACAGGCAGTTCACGCAACTACGACCTTGGAACGCTGATAACATTGAACAAAAAGACAAGAAAAATCACGTTCAAAGCAGACTATTCGGGCTTTGGAATGCAGTACCAGGAGTCAACAAAACTCCTGGAAGTGGAAACCGAATACAGGGACTCCATCGACTATGCATATGAAAACATTGTGGTATTGGCGATAGTGTTCCTCGCGCTCATGTCATACAGATTCTTCACATCAAAGAGGTTGGACATACAGGACATGTGGGACGAATGGAAAGGAAAGAAATAAAAAAAGGAAGGCAAGGGAGGATGGGCTTTAAGACAAAGTTAATTATCGCCATGCTTCTCACGGCATTATTCACGCAAACGTCCTCGGCCTTCGGTTGGGGGAAAATCATAACCCTTATGGTAGGGGGTCTACAGGGACTCGTATGGATGGTTATCGCCATGCTGCTACTGCTGTTTGTCGAATTGGCAAACGCAGTCCTCATAAAGCTGCTGTGGTGCACGCTAGCGATGAACCCGACGGTATATGGAAGCGGGTTCACATCCCAGTACGCATGCGTAACATTTGGTGCAACAGTGCCGCAGGGCGTGACAAGCATGATAGCCTTGTTCATGAAAATACTGTACCCAATGTTTGTAGTAGCTTTTGTGGTTCTGGCGACATACTTCATCTTCATGGCCCCAAGCCCGCCCCACAGGGCGAGGGCAAAACAAATGCTGACTAAGATAATAACAGCTATGGTGCTCACAGCCCTGGCGCCGCTGATATACCAGATTCTGATAATGGTGGCAGGGGCAATGACAGACGGAGTGCTCGAGGTGATTGACACCCAAATACTCCCGCAAAACAACGACGGCCTATTTAAAAGATTGCTGACAGCCACCATGAGCGCAAATCCAATACATTTCGAAGGGTCAATATCCAGCCAGGTAATCGAAGCAATCACCTCGCCAGTGAAAGTATTCGCCGCACTAATTGCCTTGACGCTAATGCTCGTATTTTGGTCCATAGCAATAATGGTCTCGCTCTTCAGGTACATAGCAGTGCTCTTCCTAGGCATAATATTCCCGCTCACAATAGCGATGTACATGTTCGAGTTCACCCGCAACCCAGGCAGAAAACTCCTCAAAGCAACAATTGTTTTCATATTCACACCATTCATAATGTCAATCTGGCTTGCAGTAGGACTATCCCTGCTGAAAGGCATGACACCAGACACCGGCTACTTCACAGGACTATTCCTCATGCTAGCAATGTCGGTGTTGATAAGCTGGTCTCCACTGCAACTGTCAGGAGTGCTAAACGTCATAGGCGCGATAGTGACTTCGATAGGCCAGTTCATACCACACTGGATTGGAACAGTATTGGTTGCATTAGGAGGTATCATGCAGGGCAAAGGAGCTTCGGCAATCTCCGGCGCGGCATTAAAGTTTGCGGGAGGAAAACTGACAAGCAAACTCAAAGGAGGCCTTACCAAAGGGTTTGCGGCATTTAGGAAAGGAGGATTCAAAGAACTGGGGGCAGCGGCAATGGGCGGAATGAGAGGAATGGGAAGCAGCATGAGAAACCTGCCCGGCATGGCCAGAGGCGCCTTAGGGAATATAGGAGGCAGTATAGGAAGAAGCCTGAGTAATGCTGCAACAAAAATTACGGCAAAAGGGGCGTTGAAATTTGGCGCAAGGGTTGTTGCCGGAAAGCTCATAGAAAAGGCAACCTTCGGCATGGCTTCGCTGCGGGGAACTGGGAGTTCAAGCAGCGGCAGTGGAGGCGCAGGAGGGGGTAAAGGCTTTGAGGCAGGAAAAACACTTAAGAACATACAAGAAGGCTTAAGCGCACTAAGAAAAATGGGGTTGAAAGGAGTTGGAAAGGCGGCATGCGTGGGAGCAGGCCTAAGTCTAGCGGGAGTTGCGGCAGGACTTGC
>VGJA01000105.1 GCA_016867655.1 Candidatus Altarchaeales archaeon
TCGCATACGGTAGTATTTTTCAAAACTACAGCTACACTGGAATAACAAACATTTTGAGCGTAACCTTGGAATTCGGCAAGGAAATCATTTCCAATAGTAGCGCATACTGATGAATTTTTAGATTCTATAGCATAACATAAGTCTCTCTGGGTTTGATCCATTATTTTAGAACATACTGTGGCATTTTCTAACATAATACCCAAAACTCTATGACACGTGTCCTTATAATTTTTATTAGTGATGACATCACATATTCTTGAATCATTAAGATAGGAAGAGATACCAAGATAACAGCTATCTCTGTAATCTTGATTCTGTATAATATCACACAATCCTTTGTCGTGCGATAATATACCAAAAGTCATATGACAGTAATCCTTTGATTTCTGTTCATGAATTTTGTTACAAAGAGAAGAATCATTTGAATTAATAGCTACATTTGAGTAGCAATAATCGCTTAAGTCGGTATCGGGTATCTTGTCACAGACAGCCGAATTATTTAGAGACGGAATGAAAGATAGATAGCAGTTAGATTTATCTTGTTTGTCTTGAATTTTCTCACATTCGGTCACTCTTTCTAGCATTTCTGAAGAGATCACAGGTATAGTGGAAGTAGTTGTGGTTGTTACTATAACAGGTGTTGTAGTTGTAGCTTTGATTGTAGTTATTGCCAAGGTAGTAGTGGTTTCGATAGTGGTTGTAGTAGCTTCTTGGGTGGTAGTCACTTCGGCAAGGGTGGTTGTTGCTTCCTTCTTTTCCCCACCGATACACCCACTAAAGAACACCAAAAGAATCAGTAATCCAACCCACCAACCCCTCATAATAATTTAAAGGAGATAGAAAGATAAAAGGAACATGCTCAAATCATGTTCTCCAAGGTAAATACTAAACAAGAAATCGCACTACAGCGACCTATTTTTCTGGATGCCGCCGGGGGGATTTGAGCCCCCGACACCTCGGTAACAGAGAGGGCAACTATTCCTGTTTTTTACCTCTTATTCAAAGAGCTCTTGAATTCATTGTTTTCTTTCTTTGAACCCGAGGGCCTTTCTTTCTTTTGCCCCGAAGGGGATAAAAGAAAGAAAGGGGCTCTCTTCAGCCGAGTGCTCTCCCAAGCTGAGCTACAGCGGCGTATTGCTGTAATATTATGATAGCGAATGTTGAGTATTTATTTTTCTTTCTTTTCCCGAGGGTTTTCTTTCTTTTCGCAAAAGAAAGAAAAGGCTCGCCGGGTGCTCTCCCAAGCTGAGCTACAGCGGCGTTTGCTGTAATGTTATGAATGCGAATGTTGAGTATATATTTTCTCTGATAAAGGTTTTTCATGTTTGTGGCATCGAAGCCGAAGGCGAAGATGCCACTCCTTCTTTCTTTTTGGGGTGAAGCTGTCCAGGTTCCCTGGACATCCCCGTTAGGGGGACTTTTTCTTTCTTAGAAAGAAAGAAAAAGGGCTCGCCGGGTGCTCTCCCAAGCTGAGCTACAGCGGCGAACCGCAAAATCGGTTCACGCTTTGTGCTACTCTCCTTCGCTTGCGCTCAGTCGGTAGCACTTTATTCTTAATATTTATGATTACATTGATTTTATTAGTTGTATTAAAAGGTTTATTGTTTTTCTTTCGTTTCCCGAGGCTTTTTCCTGGAGGGAAAAGGGCTCAGCTGCAGCGGCATTGCTGTAAGTATTATTGTATTGTTATGAGAAGTGTTTGTTATAAATCCTGGTTGTGGGTTTATTTAGTTTTGTTTTGTGTAATATTGTTTGTGGAAGGTAGTAGTGGATTGTTTTTGGAGGAGTCTCGTAGGAAGGCTGCGATTGAAAAGGAGTTGGGGCAGTTGGCTAAGACAGGCAGTGTTGACGAGATTGCTGGCAAGTTTTTTCAGCGGCAGTGTGTTGGCAGCAGGTTGTATGTGAAAGAGGATGTTTTTGTGAAGCTGGCCAGGACTATTCCGAATGTTGAGAAGGTGGTTCGTGTTATGACTGGCGATTGGAATCCGGTGTTGAATGAGGTTTGGAGTGTGTATGCGTCTATGGTGCATAATGTTGGAGCTGGTTATGGGAGGGAGGATGTTGAGGATTTGTCAAAAGTGTTGTTGAACGCTTATTTCAAGAGCGCTAAGCCGCATATTGAAGCTTTTGCTTTTCATGAGGAGTATGGCGGGATTCAGGATTTTGGCCATATGTATTCAGGTCCAGTGGCTGTGGTTAAGGTTGGCGGCAGGTTTGTTGACTTAAGTCTTGCTAGCGTGGAGGGAAACAAAGTTGAGGGTTTGGAGTTTAGGCGCAAGAGGAATCCTGATAAAAGCGGGTTTGACAAGTATCGCGTTAGGGACGCGGTTTTCACGAGAGATGATGGAACTGCTGGAGAGCAGGCTTATCGTCCTGCACCAGGCTGGACTGCTGAAGACTGGATTTCAAGGCCTTCAAGAGCTACAGTGAAAATGAGGGCTTGCATATTTGAAACAGTTGATTACCTTAGGAAACAGGGGATTAAGGCGTTTTCTGTTTCTGAAGGAGGGGCTTTTAAGGGAACTGCCACTGAAGGAACTGACGTGGACACAGTAATATATGTTGAAGGGGGGAAGCATTCGGACAGGCTTTTCATGGATGCTGAAAAAGAGTTTGAAAGGCAGATGGGGGTTAGAGGGGTTGGGTTCAAGAAGTATAGTTCTTATGTTTGCACGACTAAAGCGCCTGATGAGAAGAGAAAGATTTTTGAGAGGAGGGGTCATGAGGAAGGTTTTCTCGTTTATGACGGAGTCAGGCCGAATTACGTTAGAGGTAGCTTCCAGATTGATTTGGATGAATGGAGGTCGACTGGAGAAGTTAAGGTAGAATCTGTCACGCCAAAGGTGGAGTTGAAGCCTCCTGGACAGAAAAAAGATAAACCGCCTGGCGGATGGAGCGTCATACGCGTCTAGTTTAGGCTTGTATTTCTATTGCTGTTCCCAACGCTTGTCCGGGCAGGCCTTTTTCAAAGCGTGCGACTACTGCTCCGCTGTTGCCGTGGATTCTGGTGACTTCTCCAACCAGTTTTTTGCCTGCGGGAGTGGTCCACTCTACTTTTTTGCCTAAGAGTTTGCTTGCTTCTTCCTTGTTTTTAGATTTCTCGGGGCTTAGGATGAATTGGTTGACTTTTTGGGTTCTTTTGCCGCCCCTGTAGTTTATTACTGTTGCTTTCATTTTTCTTGGGTAAAGTATATGTAAAGTGTTTAATAAAAACCCTTGGCTTTAGGAGGTTTTTATGCGTGTTTTCCTATACTTGAGGCGTATGAAAGAGGTGGTATTCCATGGTAGGGGCGGTCAGGGGGCTGTTACTGCCGCTACTTTGCTTGCTATAGCCGCTTTCAAGGATGGTAAGTTTACTCAGGCGTTCCCTCGTTTTGGCGTTGAGAGGAGGGGGGCGCCGGTTCAGGCGTTTGCCAGGATTTCAGACCAATTTATCAGGAGGAAGAGTCAAGTTTACGAACCTGACGTGATTGTTGTCTTGGATCCTACTTTGTTTGGAGTGGTTGATATTACTGAAGGCTTGAAGAAGGGTGGTTTGGTGATTATCAACACGAACCGTGATGCTGGTTCTTTCAACATAAAGGATGCTGTTGTGAAGACTGTGGATGTTAGCAGCGAGGCTTTGAAGATTCTTGGCAGGGATATTGTGAACACTGCCATGCTGGGCGCTTACGCCGCCATTACCGGCGACGTTGCTTTAAAGAGCATTGTTGAAGCGGTCAAAGAGCAGTTTAAAGGCAGTATCGCAGAGAAGAATGTTGTCTTGGTTGAAGGCGTTTTCAAGAACGCTGGAGGCAAGTGATGGTAGATTTTGACAAGCTTAAATCCAAGGTTGGGAAAGTGGAAGTCACAACTGGAGGAGTCTTGAAAAGCAACGGCAGTTCTGCAAGAAACAAGACTGGCGGATGGCGCGCGATGAGGCCCATAACCAACAAGGATGTTTGCGTTGGCTGCGGCTTGTGCTGGGCCATCTGCCCTGAAGGATGCATCCGCAAGGATGCCAGCGGAAAGTTTTCAGCAGACTTGGATTACTGCAAGGGCTGCGGAATTTGCGCTAATGAATGTCCAGTTAAAGCGATATCAATGGTTGA
>VGJA01000106.1 GCA_016867655.1 Candidatus Altarchaeales archaeon
GAAAAACTGAAGAAGAAGGGTAAGAGAGTTCCAGACTTGGCTTTTGCAGGCGGACTTTCAAGCGAAGACGGAATCTTCAAGGCTCTTGCTTTAGGAGCTCCGCACGTGAAGGCAGTCTGCATGGGCAGGGCCATAATGATTCCTGGAATGGTCGGCAAGAACATCGCGCAGTGGATTAAGGAAGGCGAACTGCCGAAAAGCGTTTCTGACTACGGCACAAAGCCTGAAGAAATTTTTGTCACATACGACGAGCTGAAAAGCAAGTATGGCAGCCGCATGAAAGACATCCCATTGGGAGCGGTCGGCATGTATACTGCAATACAAAAGCTGAAAGTAGGCTTGCAGCAGCTGATGGCAGGGGCGAGAAAATTCAGCGTTCCAGCAATCTCAAGAGACGATTTGATGGCACTCTCAAGAGAAGCATCAGAAGTTTCAGGGATACCCTATGTTACAGAAAGCTACCTGAAGCAAGCTGAAAAAATACTGAACGAATAAAACCAGATATTTGTGCGGGCTTTTTGAGCCCGCACACAAACTTTTTTTTCTTACATCATTTCTTCAGCATGTAAACAACTTTTGATGTTATTATTCCAGCTTCATAGAGCAGTATCATCGGTATTGCCAGCATAACCTGCGACACAAAGGTTGTGTCTGCAGTAACTACTGCTGCAATTACAAAACAAAGGACTATTGCATGCTTCCTGTATGCAGACAACACTTCTGGCTTAAGGATGCTTAAGTAAGTCAGCATGCCAGCTGCGAGAGGCCACTGGAATATCAAGCCAACTCCAGCCAGGAAGAAGATGACAAAAGAGATTAGTTCATCCAAAACCAGCATGGGCTGGGCTATTGGAACTGCAACATCCAGAAGAATCTTCATGGTCAAGGGTAAAATCAGATAGGCGAAACCCGCGCCAGCCAGGAAAAGCAGGGAGCTGAAACACGAAACAATGATAAGCCATTTTTTCTCCTTCTTCCGCAAGGCAGGCGTTATGAAAGCAAGGAACTCGTAAGCCACAAGCGGGATGGAAAAAAATCCTGCAAGCAGCAGAGACAGCTTCATCCTCACCGCAACAGCCTCAAAAGGCGTTGTCACAATGACGTTACCTGCATACTCGCCCAAAACATCACGCTCAATCCTTAAGATTATGTCTTCTGTCAGAGGGTAAGCCAAAATTGAAAGCAGGAAAACTGCAACCAAGACAAGTAAAACACGCCTGCGAAGCTCCTCCAAGTGGTCTAGTAGACCAACCCTGCGCGCCACATGCAAGAATTAGGATTACATTCAGAAAAACTATTTCAACCTTTCTTCAGACAACTTTAAATGATCAGTCTCCACTTCAACCAAAGCGTTGAAAATCTGCTTGATTCTTTCGTTCTTAGCCTCAGAAGCAGCCTTACTGTAAAATTCTATCGCCCTCGTCTCCCTGGCATGCGAATCCTCCAGATTCTCCTGGTTGCTCACATGACAAACGTCATTTCCTTGAGGAACATTATCAAGCTTCAAAATCTTCCTCCAGATGGCAGCATGCTCAGCCTCAACCTTCCCCAACGCCTTAAACAACAATCTGCCTTCGTCGTCGTCAGTCTTCTTCGCAGCGCAAAAGTAGAACGCAGAATTGCTCACCTCAACCTTTAGGGCATATTCAGCATTAGCCTTGTCCTTCTCGTTCAAGTCAACGTCAAAAGTGACTTTAGCATCTTTAGCAATCTTTATGAACTTCTTCTTGGCGCCGCAGAAAGGACAGTTTGCAGGAGCTTCATCACCCACATAAGGGTCTCCACAAATTTCACACCGCCACAACTTAGCCATCTTTCAAATACAGTATTAGATAACTAGCACTCTCAATCCAACCATTAGTAAGGTGCGATCCCCGAAGGGGAGAGCACCCTGGGGTATCGATCCCCGAAGGGGAGAAGATACCCCTTTTGACCAAACTTTATTAAAGTTTGGTCAACAGCGTCCCAAACCTCCCGCTCGTTGAGCAGTACCTTTTGGTTCGATGGAGTTCTTAACTTCCGAGTTCGAAATGGGTTCGGGTGTTACCACTCCTCTATGACCGTTGACCGAACATATAATACGAAGTAAGCATATATAAATGCTGCAGAGGACTTCGATTTGAAAAATGACTGATGAAGGTCCGACTAGGAGGAAGGTAAGGCTGATTATACCTAAAAGTGCACTGCAGGATGCTCAAAACCGAGGTTTCCATGCTGTTGGTCCTGAGATGCCTGGGGTTCATAGCCTGCAGCCAGGGGTTTTAAATACCCAAGGGCAGTTGCCGAGGGTTCCGGAATACATCCAACGGCACATGGCCGAGATGGAGGCACAAGCTAGGGAGATGTATGAAAAGCCTGTTGAGGTAAAAGGTGAAAGGCCTGTGTTAGCCCACCGAAATCAAGAGGTTGGAGAAAACCTTCCGAGAGAAGTCTTGACGCAGATGGACCGGATAGTCACCACAGATTTTAGAAAATTGGAAAAAGGGAGAGACTACGATAGGACAGGCAGCATAGGTATTGAAGAATTGGACAAAAAGGGTTTTTTTAGGAGCGTGTCGTTTGACTTAAGAGAGCCGGTAACGTTGGGTGGGCGCACAATATATGGAATCCGCCTCAAGGGCGTCACGTTCAACGGAGATGAACTGGACAGGGAATTTGACTTGCTTGAAGCGCATAGGATTGGCGGCGGCATAGGTGCTCCAGCTGGGGCCATACGCTTGGACTATTATGTGAACAGGGAGGGGGTTGTAGTCTCTACAGTGCACGTGAATGAACCTCTGGGAGGGGAATATCTTGAGGAGACTTTTGGAGAAGCTAGAGGCTACAAACTATGCATGCAGAGAGGCGAAGAGGTGGATTTCCCCCTCTGTTGGTATGAATATGACAGCAGTATAAGACCGCCAAACGGCCTTAGATTGGGTGCCATGGCGGCAGGCCTGACAAGCAAAACACGGGTTCGCGTGGGAACCATGTTAGGCGACCTTGCAGTGGAAGAGGATAACGCCAATAGGACAGGGGGGAAACTGCGGGAAGGGTGGAAAGACGATGTTGAGAGTGTTTTTCTGGCCTATGTTAACCGCGTTAAAAAACTCCATGATGGTGGAGGGGGATTATGCCATGGTAGCCCACACCCAGGGCAGTTCCAGTTTGCAGATGGAAGGAAGGATAGAGTCATAATGTCAGACTTGCGGGACATAGACCCTTTAGATGAGATGACCTACCCCCAGAGAGTAGGTTGCATGGCAATCGACATTAAGCCTATATTGGTATATGCGTTGAGATACGACAGCTTTGAGTTTTTCAGGAGGCATAGAGTAAACTTCCTAGACCTTGCGCTTACTTACTTTCAGAGGGCAGATAGAAGCACAATACAAGAACTTAGAGGCATAGCGCCAAGAGATGGCGGTAGAGTGATTGATGACGTATTCAATCTGTCCTCAGAAAACAGAAGGCCATTAACGTTCTACGCTCGGAATCCGCTGATAAAGGCAGTAATGCAGGAATATCCAGAGGTGTGATATCATGATTCCTGAAAAACATCCTCGTAGGGTTTCTCTGGAAGTTAGGCACAAACTGGTGGACGGCTTCAAGAAGGGTTTGGTTGCGCAGGCTGGCTTGATTGCTCAAGGCAGGGGGGAGGCTTTTGACTATCTTGTTGGCGAGAAGACGAGTGTTATTGCAAGGAAGGCTGAGGAGGCTGCGGTTGCACTAATGCTTTTAGCCGAAAATCCAGTAATCTCGGTTAATGGGAATGCTGCTGCTTTGTGTCCTGGAGAGATTGCCAGGCTTGCAAGCTTGGTCAAGGCTAAGGTTGAGGTGAACTTGTTTTACAGGAGCGTTGAAAGAGAGAAGAAGATTGCAAATGTTTTGAAGAAAGCTGGTGTTAAGAAGGTTTATGGTGTTGCAAGCAAGCCAAAGAAGATTGCGGGCTTGCAGTCAAACAGAAGGATGATTGATGAAGCATTGTGGAATAGCGATGTTGTTCTCGTTCCGCTGGAAGATGGCGACAGGACTGAAGCATTGGTGAAGATGGGCAAGA
>VGJA01000107.1 GCA_016867655.1 Candidatus Altarchaeales archaeon
CAACAGCAGCAGCGAGTTGAGCAGTTTGTTGAGCAGCATTTTGAGCAGTTCAAGCAGCAGTCAGGGCGTGACCAGCATTGTGGAAAGCAGTGTTGAGAGTTCAACCACATCCAGCAGTATGGCGACTACTACCACGCTCTTAGGATGAGACGATCTTGATGGGACTGTGTTTTGAGGATTTATTTATTCTAATTCTTATATTGTTTTGCTTTTAGAGGCGAGGTGTGTTGGCAGATGAAGATTGAGCTTGTTAAATACACTGATGGTGGAGTCAAACTGGTTGGCGATGCTGCAAGATTGTCTGGCTTTCCTTGCGACGACGACAAAAAGATTGTGGACATCATGGTTGAAAACGACTACGGCTCCATTTTGGAGCACATTTATTTTACTTTCAGGGTTTCTGACATAAGCAGGGCTTTGTGGATGGAAATCTTGGAGCATAGGATTGCTTCCCACACTGCTAAAAGTCAGAGGTATGTGAATTACAGCGACGTCAAGTATTTTGACCCGAATTTTTCCAGCGGGAAGGCTAAGGATGTTTACGACAATGCTGTTAAGAATTGCTACAAGACTTACTGCGATTTGCTGGAGCTGGGGGAGCCTATGGAGAAAGCGAGGTATATTTTGCCTAACGCAAGCTACATCAGCGCCTATTGGACCATCAATGCGAGAAGCTTGATAAACTTCATCAACTTGAGGGTTTGCGTCCGCGCCTTGCCAGAGATGCGGGAGTTTGCCATGGAGGTTTTGAAGATTGCGCGCAAGACTTACCCTGAGATTTTCGGCAAAATCGGCTGCAGGAAATACCAGAATGGTGGAGTATGCCCTGAAAAAAAGAAGAAATGCGCAGGCGTGATTTAAGTTATTCGGTTTTTCGGTCTTCAGTTCTCAGTCTTCGGTCTCCAGTTTTCAGTCTTCAGTTCTCGGGAAACCGCGAAAACCGTGGAAACTATTTCTTACAGTAACATGCATAGCCCAATGTGTAGTCTTGTTTTTTGTCCAGGAAGTCAAGGTGGAAGAACAGCAGGGGTATTAGGAATTCGCATAATGGCATTGCAAGCAGACATATTGGGGTTAGTATTATGCTTAGAGGAGTAATGTTGAGTTTTATTGAGTTGTCTTTCTTTAGGATTAGGTGTTGTTTTAGTATGTAGCGGGGCAGCTTTTTGATTCTGTCCGCGAGATACCAGAACATTCCTCCCCTGGGTTTTAGGTAGATTATCTTGAATCCCGCGTTTTTGAAGAGCAGTTCCAAGCCGTATTTAGTAAAGTTAAAGTAATGATGGGGTTCGCCGTGTATCCCCCAGCTTTGCGGTGCTGTTAGAAATAATTTGCCTCCAGGCTTCAGGATTCTGTGCAGTTCGTTTATTACTTTTTGGGGGTGTTCAACGTGTTCCAAGACTTGGGTGTTTACTATGACATCGTAGGAGTTGTTTGGCTTTGGTATGTTTTCGAGATTGCAGGCAAAGTCGTGTTTGGCTTCTCCCTCTAGGGGAGTTTCAATGTCTGTCGACTGGTATCTTGCGTGGGAGAAGTGTTTTTTGTAGGGGCATGAGCCTGCGCCAGCGTCCAATACGACGTCCGATTTTTTGACTTTCTTGGAGGCTTGCTTCATGAATTCAGTGATTCCGTATTCCTCGGCGTCAAGCCTGATTCTTATGAAATACGGAATTAGATTGTTTGAGGTCCTCAGGATTGCGCGCGCTGTCGAGACGAATCTTTCTGCTGGCATTTGGATTGTTATTAGAATTTAGATGAAAAAAATGAAGAACCCCCTGTTTCTGCAGGGGGTTGTTTCTGGTTTTAGAGTCCTCTTTTTTCTCCTCTGCCTATCAGTGATTCTATCATGTCTTCGTTTTTGGATGCGACTCTTGCCACAGTGTCTTTCAAGCCCAGGCCGAAGGCGAGTCCTGCTCCAAGCCCTACTGCAAGGACTATTGTTATCATAAACAGTTCGAGCAGTCTTTCAAGGACCAGTATCCTGTCTCCAACTCCGGGCAGAAGAAGTGGAAGACCGATTAATACTCCGATGTAGGCGACGAATACTTGCACTCCAAGGCCTATTTGCTGTGCCAGGCCGATTTTCTTTTCTTTTCTTATGGTGTTGCTTACGTAGGCTCCGACGAAGAGCACTGCTGACAGCACTATGAGGCCTTGCACTAGGCTGGGTATGTATCCCAACACGCTTGCGACTATGTCTGTGAAAAACGTCAGGTTTATCAAGTCTGCAGCAGTCCCCAGGAAGAGGAAGACTATGTAGACTTTTAGTATGACTGACGCGAGCTGGGTTATTGAGAACCCTAGTAGCGCGTTTTCAAGTCCGTGCTCTTTTATGGATTCTTCAAGCTTTACTTTCTTCAGTATTGTCTTTAGTATTCCGGCAACTACTACGGCAACGACGTAACCGATTACCAGTAATACCACTACTGTCAAAAGCGCTATCAAAGCGTTTATTCCTTGGCTCACCAGTGTGGTGAGTATCTGACTTGTGTTTATGTCAACCATTTTTTACCTCCAAAAATTTTAATGTAATGCATTAAATTTCAATGGTTAAAAAGAGAGTGGGTTGCTTTCCAGTCCAGCATTAGTCCAGTGGTTTGTGTATACCTCAGAGATTAAGGAGAGCCGCCTGTTTTGTAGTTAGCAAGTGAATTCCATGTAGTCGTAGTCCATGAAGCTTAGGCCGAATATGTCGGGGGCAACGTTGTTTAACACAGTTAGCGTGTTGTTTTTCTTTGGAGTCAGCAGCGTTGGGTTCAATTCTGTGATGCATTCGCCCCAACGTCCTTCCACGCCTCCTGTTCCTGGGCCGCTTATGTTGCAGCTTCCTGCTACAACTCCGCCTGTGGTGTAGAAGGTTGTTTCGCCCCTCTGGCCGTCTTCTGTTCCTGCTTTTAGGTATATCAAAGTTTTGTCGCCCAAGTCTTCTGGCACATAGAAGGTTACGTTAAAGCTGCTGGGTTGAAACCCGGATGTGTGTATTTCATCTACTGTTGTTCCTTCACGGTAATATGAGTCTCCAACTCCATAATCCGGATTGTTGAGCTTTGGTGGTGTTTTGTCTTTGCTGTCTTCTGTCGTGGAAATCAATTTCAGGCCGCCGTCTGAGCACAAAGGTGCCTTGACTGGAACACTTGGTTTTGTGTTGTTGCTTGGAGTGTTGTCTAGTATCCAGCTCAGAATGCTTGCATTTCTTGCTGGAACCCATTCTTCCCCCAGGAAACCAAAGAAGCCGTTTGTGTAGAGCAGTAGCATTATCAGCGCCAGCAGGACTGCAGACAGTAACAGGTTTTTCTGGCTTTCCACTTTATTCTAGTTTATTTTGTATGCAAGCACGCCTTGGTTGGACCACGCTTGGGTGAATTTTCCTGAAGCAACCATTTCTTCGGCAATCTGGTTTACCTTGTCCAGGCAGTATTCGGTCTGGTTTTGGTTTGGGTCGCATTTCACAACGCACGACACATCCAGTACTGTGTATTCATAGCCCTTGTTTTTTAGGAAGTAGTGCATTTGGGAGGGTGTCTTGTCCATTACGCTTTCTCTGAAGTCCAACACCTCTTTGTCCCAAGGATAACTCAGTTTGTCCATGCCTATGACAGAGCTGTCTGGCATGCACATTGGGAAGACTTTCGCTTCCGGAGGCAGAACTTGTTTCAACGCCACGTAGCCTTGTATGTGCTCTGGCCCAGCCCACATGACGCCGTAGGGCCATCCTGCGGTCTGCACTACGTATTTGGGGTAGGCTGAGGTATACAATATCAGTATCAGCAGGACAGCTGTGACAGTTTCCGGTTTTGCGTGTTTCTTCAGCAGGTCTGTGAGCATGAGCACTCCTTTTGGAACTATGATAGCTAGCGGCAGTGTTATATACATGAAGAACCTTGGCGGGACGACTGAAAACGGTAGGGCCCAGGACTCAAGCCCGATGAATGTGAACACGGCCCAGACTATGCTGACTGGAATCCAGTAGGAGTTTCCGCTGTAGGACAGTGTCTCCCTCTTGAAGTAGACTATCA
>VGJA01000108.1 GCA_016867655.1 Candidatus Altarchaeales archaeon
ATGCTATTTTCCCTCAAAATCTGCGTCAATTTTTTGTTTGAAACCTGCCTTATGTCCGGAATGCCATACTGGTCTCTAAGAATCAAGCCGATTTTGCTTGGAGAATTACCCTCCTTAGACAGCTTGACTACCAATTCCACAAGCTCCTGCTCTCCAATGGAAGCCCAATTTGGAGGGCTAGACCTAAGCGGCCTAACGGAACCAGACCTACCGCCCTTGCGCGAATGCATTCGAGCCAATTTATTCTTCCTCTTGATTGCTTACGTTTTATTGATTACACGCCGCTCATGTATTGCGCTCATGAGTTTGATTTTTGAGCTTTATTCTTCGCATTTCATGATGGCGGCGCCATTCTTTATCATTAATTACTACTACTGTATTTTTCTTGGCATGAGAGAGCCACAGCCCCGCTCATCCAGAACAAGGACTAAACGTGAATAAAGATAAGGAAGCAAGGCTTTAAAAATGGCTATATTTCTCGAGGCGTGGGTAAATCCCCTTTTGGGAGGAGTTGGAATGTGCGGAATCGTTCAATCTGGTAGTTTCTAAGCGTTTTTTCTATTGCATCGTGCATCCACCTAAGCGTTGGAAGCTTCCCCTCTTGGAGGTGTTCCGGTAGTGCCGTTCTCCATGAAGGTAACGCGATATCCCTACCCCATTCAGAGTCTTGGTCTGGAGCCCAATTCCAGAGTTTCTCTGCGTCGACTCCCCGCCTTTCGCAGTGGCTGACTACTGCGCGCACGCCCCAAAGGCAGAGGTCCATGTTGGTGAGCAGGCCGTTTAATTGAGCTTCCATAACTATTGTTTCGCCGGCTTTTCTCTGGTCTTCATCAAGGAAGATAGAATCAGGTCGACTAACTCTCCCTTCTCTGGGTATTGTCAACGTAATCACGTGTAGAAGGAAGTTGCCTTTAAGACCTAAATGCAAATCATCCTTATGACGTTGGTCTAACTGATCAAGGCTGCCTCCCTCAGAGTGGATTCTCGTAATTTCTCGGATAGTCTTGGCAAGTGCGATGGGAGAACCACTCCAAGGCTCCCAAAGCATGTGGAGGCCGTCCCTTGCTCTCTTCAGAAGAGCCTCCTTGTCGACTGGCGCGCGAATGGCTTCCATTAGTAATAAACAATGAAGAACAAGTAATTAAGCAAAAAATAGGTCAAGTCACTAACCGCCAAGCTGTTTTTTGAACAACCCATCAACGTTCTTCAAAAACAAGTCTCTTGCATCCATTGGAATCCTCGCTCCTGCGGCGATGTCATGTCCTCCGCCTTCTCCGCCAAATTTTTTGCTCTCATTTTTCATGGCCTCGCCCAAATGGATGCCCTTCCTGATTAAACCCCAGTTGGCTCTAGCAGAAACTTTTAGCATTGAATTGTCGTCGCTGTCCAAGGCGAAAGCCAAAACGGGCTTGTCTGGAGGAATAATCCTAGCTCCATAGGCCATGCCAGCTATCACGCCAACAATGCTCTCCTGAATCCTATCGCCTGCGTCAAAAAAATAAAGGTTTTCCATAGACTCAACCCCTTTGTTGGACAAATACTCAATGCCTTCCCTCAACATCTTTCTGTAGACTTCAAGCAAACTTCTAGCTTTATGCAAGGAACTCCCCCTATCGCCAATACAAACTTCAACGCCAATCTCCGGCTTGTTCTGCCTGCCGCAGGCGTTCAACATTGTGGCAAACTCCTTAGCATCCCTAAGCTCAGTCCTCTTTTCCTCATTCAGAAGAGTATAGACTTCGCCAACCATCCGCTGTATAATAAATTCTGGCGTGTTTAAGTCCAACAGCTTCATATACAACGCGCTGGTAAGCCTTTTCCTTTCCTCCCAAGTTAAATCCACATAATGCTTCAAATCCCCGCCAGAGCCTAAGTCAATGCCAAGGCCCATCAAAAAGGCTGCGCACGCCTCCGGATTCCCAGTCAACGAAGGAATCACAGGATCAGAAGAATAAGCAATCATCTGTGCCAAAGGCCTGGACTGACGGCCAAACAACCTCAAGTCGTTTTTCACCTTCAATGTCTTGTTGACAACGGCATCATCCAGGACAATCCTATTCAAAGAATGAAGCCTGCCGCCGTTGTCCTGCATGTCGCCGACAGCTCCGACAACAGCGATATGAGCCATGTCCTGGAACCCAAGAGCTTTTGCGACAAAATAAGCCATCCCAGAGCCGCTGACGTCCAAGCCGCCGTCATAGCCATAGAAATGCGGGTTCACCTGCAGTTCATACTCACCCTCAGGCTGATGATGGTCTATCACATAATACTTTTCTATCCCGCTCTGCCCCAACAAACTTAGTTGGCCGCTGCCCATGTCAGTGAACACGTAAGTCTCAGCCTTCTCGTCCACAATCTGGCCTACAGTCACGCTGTCAAACTGCTTTATCACCTTGTAGCTCACGTTCTTCCCTAAGGAACGCAGGAGGTTCACCATCACCGCGCATGCTGTGACGCCGTCAGCGTCATGATGGCTAACAACAAGAAAATTGTCCTCCGCCGCCAGCTTTTCCGAAAAGCTCTTTACATCCTGAAAAAAGTCCATCTTTGAAAAAAAGAATATAGTATATTCTACTGCATATTTAAATCTGGCCAACCATCATGTGCCCTATGTTCTGCGCCCAGACGTCAGTGTCCTTGCCAACGTAAAGAAGAACCTCAGACAGTATTCCAGTGTGGTCTGTGTACCTTATGCGGATGTATTTCAAAAGCATTTTGTTAATAGTTTGCATCTCCTGGATGTCAATGTAGGGGATGTAGAGTATTGGCTCCCCCAAACCAGGTTGTTCTGCAACAATGCCGATGTTCGTCAGATAGAGGTTTACTTCAGAAGGGGAGTATCTGGTGTCGTCTCCGCTGCCGATTATCTGGGGGATTATCAAAGACCTATCAGGCTGCTTTCTCTGGAGAATTACGTCCTCAAAGGGGGCGAAAGACATCTGCTGCTCTCTTTCAAAAAAGGACTGATACATTATGTATGCAGCAAAGACTCCTGCAGCAGTGCCCAGCAGGATGAGGAAGGCCGTGAACTTGGAAAGATCCTTGGAGATGTAATACTTGTATTCTATAAAAGCTAATGCGATTATGAAGGCCAGGACAATTCCCATCCTGAAATACCTTTCAGCGCGTTTGTCCATTGTTTCAATATTTATTAGGCCGGCATATTAAAGTAATGAGTCAACATGAGGATACTTTGGTGTGTCACTGGAGGTGGTTTCATGCTTGAGGAAACATGCCAGGCTATTGCTGAGATTGTCAAAAGGCATGAAGTAACGCTGGCGCTTTCGAAAGCAGGGGAAGAAGTTGTGTGGATGTATGGAAAAACAAATGCTTTGAAGAAGGCAGTTCGTGAAATCATTCATGAGGAATATCAGGGTGCAAGCAGTCCGCTGGTCTGCAAGCTGGGCAGCTTTGATTTGATAGTGATATCGCCGTGCACCGCAAACACCACTGCAAAAATCGCCTATGGGATTGCAGATTCACTGGTCAGCAACATAGCCGCGCAGGCGCTGAAGACAGGAAAAAAAGTTGTGGCGGTGCCAACAGACTTGGAGAAGAATGTTGACACAATGATTCCGTCTGGAAAGAAGATTAAGATACAGTGCAGGAAGGTAGACTTGGAGAATGTTAAAAGGCTAGAGGATATGGAAAACATTGTGGTGGTAAAAAAACCAATGGATGTGGAAAAGTTTGTCTAAAATGTGGACCGTAAAATACAAGCCAAAGAAGCTGGATGAATTGGTGGGAAATAAGACTGCAGTGGAAGCTCTGAGGAACTTTGACTGGAAGAAGCCGTTGATATTGCATGGTGGAATCGGGATTGGGAAAACCGTTGTTGTCGAAGCCATTGCTTTGGAGAAAAACTTTGAGATTGTGGAATTGGACGACACCAACATGGAGCAGGCTCTTTCAATTGGAGAGACTTCAAGCCTCTATGGAAACAGAAAGCTGATCCTTATAGAAAACGTGGATACTGCTGCAGACATAAAGAAGG
>VGJA01000109.1 GCA_016867655.1 Candidatus Altarchaeales archaeon
AGGTAGGAAAAACACTTAAGAACATACAAGAAGGCTTAAGCGCACTAAGAAAAATGGGGTTGAAAGGAGTTGGAAAGGCGGCATGCGTGGGAGCAGGCCTAAGTCTAGCGGGAGTTGCGGCAGGACTTGCATTCGGCTCAGTGGCTTTTGGAGTGGGAGTAGGAGTGGCAGGACTGGGGCTTGCGTTTGGCACCAAGACCGGAAGACGAATGGTGGGGAGGGCGATTAAGTCATCATGGAGGGAGGGTGCAAGAGCAACGTGGGGTAAGCTAGGTGAAACGGCATTGGCAGGAGCTAGTATAGCAGGAGTTGCAGGCGCCTCTCTGGGAGTGGCGGCTGCAGCAGTCGCCTTAGGACCCGTGTTGGCGGCAGGAGTCGTGGGGGTGGCAGGACTAGGCCTTGCGTTTGGCACCAAAACAGGAAGAAAAGGTTTGGGTGTTGCGTTGGGTGCCGTAGCAAAAGCTGCGAGCGGACTAGCTGCGTCAGTCAGGACTGGAGTGCAAGGCATTGGACAATCGCTCAGAAAGGGTGGAGCACTCAAAGCTGCGGGAGTGGGCGCGAGCATAGCAGGAGCAATAGGATTAGCCGCAGCAGCACCGATGATAGCCTTGGGTGCTGGAGCTGTTGGGTTGGGCGCAGCAGCCTTGAGCAAGCCAGGGCGGAACCTGATTTCGGGAATGGCCAGAGGCGCAGGCAGGTCGTTAAGCAGAATAACCCCAAAAGCCTGGAAGGGCATCATGGACAAAGCCAAGGAACACGGAGTAGGCCGCCTCACAGGGCTTGGAATGCGAGCCGTGCTGGGGGAATACAACTTTGGCAGGTACCTTAAAAAGGCTGCTGAACTAAGAGGAAAAAAAGCATGGTCTGGAAGAACCCGGGCCACGGTCGGAGCCCTGGCTGGCAGGGGGATACAAAAGGCTTTGGGTGTAACAGACAAACAGATGGAGGCATTAGACAGGAGGGCTGAGGGGGCGATGAAGTTGAGGAATTTGGAGGCCGTGAGGAATGACGTTTTGGACGTCATGGACGGCAAAAAACAGGTCGGTGATTTGACAGCTGAAGGCAAAAACGCATTGAAGGAAATAAGCGGGCTGGGTTCTGGTGCCATTGATAATGACCTACAGACGTGGGTGAACAGTAATAAAGCTGCTGGAACAAAAGCAACAAACGAACACTTCAACAAAGAAGCAGATGAAATAAAGAAAAACTATGGGACAGACGAACAGATTTCTGACCAGAAGAATGCAAACAGAAGCCTGATAGAGGATGCTAAAACAGAGCAACAACAAATAGAAGATGCAAGAAAAGAAGCACTGAACTACACAGGCAAAGAAAGAATAGCAGGCGTGAAAAAAGCAGAAGAACTGGAAGCCAAAAACCCAAGCGGCATAGACGAAAGCAAAGCAAAAACCCTAGCTGAATACGGGATACACACACGAGGACAACTGGCAAACATAAACTCGGAAGGAATGAAAGACGTCAAAAACGCCATAATAAAAGCCGGAATCAGTGAAAACGACCTCGACAAACTACAAAAAGGGGCAGAAAAAGGCTGCCACAGAAAAACAACCAAAAGAGAACAAGCAATGAGAGACAGCGGAATAACAGAAGAAGACCAAATGAAAGACAAAAGAGAAAGAGACCACAGACTAAGAGACGAACTAACCCGCGGAGGAAAAAAACCAGAAGAAAAAGAAGACTTCCTAACAGCAATAGAAGAAGAAAGACAACAGTAAATTCGGTTTCCAGTTTTCGGTTTCCGGTCTTCGGTTTTCAGTATTTTAAGGAATTTTTGAGGGTATACAGCATCATTCGTATTTTTCTATTTCTATGGAGGTAGTCGTCGTAGCTGACTTCACTAATCAAATTGAAGTCCTTGCACAAGTCCAGCCAAACTTCAGTCTCATTTGCTTCTCCGATGCATATGGTAATTTTCTGTCTCTGCTGGTTTTTATTGTCCATTGAAGACATCTCAGCAATATTTGCGCATACACTTGTCGTGCTCCCAAAAAGCTGGTCTTTTAGTCTGAAATGTTTGTCAATCTCCTTGAGCTCATTATATACATCCTTGGCCAAAAGGTAAGCTTCTCGGTAAATCCTCAGGTTCTTAAAGTTTTGGGCCATAGTATCACCCTGTTATTAGATATATACTTTAGAGGTTTATAAATATACATAAACTTATTAACGACTGAAGACTGTTCATGCCTATGGCATGAATCCCCATAAGGGGGAAAACCGAATACTCGAAACCGAGAACTGAAAACTGAAAACCGAGAACTGAAAACTGAAAACCGAGAACTGAAAACTGAAAACCGAGAACTGAAAACTGAAAACCAGTCAATTAATATCAACAACTTTTTTACCTACAGCCTGCGGGACAATAACCTTCCTGCCTTTGAAATTCTTCAACAACTCCTTGCCGTCAAACAGCCTATCCAAAAACACAGCCAAAGCCGCAACCTCCGAGTGAGGCTGACAGCCAACCGAAACATTAAAGTCAGCCAAATGGTAAACCTCTGAAGGCACCTTCTGGCTGCCGACTATAACCAATTTATCCCTTCTGGACTTCCCAATCTTACCGACAACCTTGCTCAAAGGCAGGCCATACATTGTTAGATGAACAACATCTCCTTCAAAACCTTCGACAAACTTCCTCCAGCTATCTGTGAAAGAAACTCGAAAACCATTGCCCCAAAGTTCATTCAAACGCTCGACACTCTGCTTGACCCCACTGTCAACCGCATCAAAAACAATCTCGCTGGCGCCAAACGCCCTCGCAGTCAAAGCCACATGACTGCTCAACCTTTTGTCTCTGGCATACCGATGGCCCAAACGCAATATTACAACCTTCATCTCTGGAATACTAGAGATAATAGGACTGTTGCACTAAAAACAAGACAAAAACAAAAGAAAAAAGAAATGCAACAACCTTCATATCAAACACTCGGAATCACAATAAACCCCGCTTCATCACCCACAACCTTAGTCTGCCCCAACAAATGCAGATAAGCGGTGACTGCAGCGCTTATTGCATCCAACTCATCTTTTATGAGAAGCCTCTTGTTTACGTCTCCGTCCAAACTCAAGGAAAGAAGATTCTTCTGCATTGAAAACTCCTCCATGTTATACACGCCCAAAATCTTAGCGCTGGCTGTGGAATAAACCTCAATAAACTTTACTCCAAGCCTTTCAAGCTCCCTGGCAACCAACACGCCTCTTTTAGCCAAAGTTTCCATGCCAGGCAAAGTAGCAGGCAAAGCACCATACTGCCTCAAAGCTTCGTCACACTTACGGTTAACGCCGTCATACTTCAAAGGAGCATCCACAGCAACCAAATCAGGCTTAACTCCAACAATCGCAGAAAAAAGCTCCTCATTGGAATACAAAATCTTGGTTTCAACAACCTTCCTCTCGCCCTCAACAACCAGAACGCAAAACCCAGTCTCATTCCTACTGCTGCCAGCTAGGTCAATCCCAACAACCTTCATAAGAAGAGATACTAGATTTGACAGGATTTAAATTCAGTTTTCGGTCTTCGGTCTTCAGTTTTCGGTTTCCAGTTTTCGGTCTTCGGTTCTCGGTTTCCAGTCTTCGGTCTCCAGTCTTCGGAAAACTGTCCCGCAAGATTCCCCAGGGGAAAAAACAGTCAAAATCGTGGAAACCGAATATTCGTGATGGTTTTTATTACAATCTTCTTTTATCTTTTAGTCTCCTATATTCTATCACTATGTTGAGGCCGCCTAGGTATCCTAGACATGTGTATTGTCTGCCGCGTATGTCTGATGTTAGTGAGCTTTCTTTGCCTAATGAACCTCCATTTACCGCCTCTAAGGTTATTCCGACTGCTGGTATTGTGGAGTCTTTCAAGGCGGGTCATATGCATGGAGCTACTAATGCCGGGGTTTTGAAGTGTGTGGAGCTTTTGCCTGGCCATGAGTGGGGTGTTTATTTGTCTAAGCCATTGCTTTTGAGCACTGTG
>VGJA01000110.1 GCA_016867655.1 Candidatus Altarchaeales archaeon
GGGATGCAGTCTGCTGGGAAACTCCTAACGTAGTGCCTAACTGCTTGGATGAAATTGAAACAACACTATCAACACACTCAAGCATCCTGCTCAACTCAAACAAAACAAAACGCAAGTCCATGCTACTCAAATATGAGTAATGACCTTTATTAATCAGATGGTTGAAAGTGATTACAACAATGAACAAACAAAAAGCAGAAAGGGCTTTGGTGCCACCGGAAAGGCATACACCAGATTTAGCATATTCTTTGCAAGCAATAAAGGAACTGCCTATGAAAGTGGACTTTATACGCGATCCAGTAACTGGTTTTGAAGGGCTAGAGTTTAGTGGACAAATCAGGGGAGATTTTGGGGCTATAGAGCTAAACCTAAGCAAAGATATTAAAACAAAAGGGGAAAACGTGCAACTATTGTGGATTCCACCTGGAAAAGAAAGAGAAGGTGAACACATCTGTATAGATCATGACTTAGGAAGAGGTAAGATATGGGTGGCTAATGCATTGAGGCAGGGGGGGAGGGAAGGCTTCAGCTGGTTAGACCAAAGATCAGACATTAGGTACATAGGACGAGAGGATGAGATAAGCCAAAGAGTAGAGCAGATATACCGGAGGATAATTATTGCCTTAGCACCCAAGATAACATACAAACCTCCAGAAGGCGAAGTGGAAAAGAGAATAAAAAGAGCTATGGAAAAAGGATTGGAAAATCCAGCTGAAACCTTTGAGGAAATCAAGAGACACGTTTTAGAACAAGTCGCTCCACCAGAAACCCATGAAAAATTGCCGAAACCCAAATGAGGATAATTAAACCTCTATCCCCAGCTCTCTGGCAATCTCCTCATAACGGTTCCTAATGGTTACCTCAGTGACTCCAGCCAGTTTGCCTGCAATGCCCTTCTGAGTCTTCTTGTCATTAGTCAATTTGCCTGCCAAGTAGATGGCGGCAGCAGCCACACCAGTTGGGCCTCTGCCTGAAGTGACTCCTTTCTTCCTCGCCTTATTAAGTATTTCAATCGCCTTGGCCTCAGTCTCCCCAGAAAGCCCTAACTCACAGGCAAACCTGGGCACATAGTCCATCGGAGTTGCAACAGGCATCCTCAAGCTAAGGCGCCTGCACGCAAATCTATAACTGCGGCCAATGTCCTTCTTCTTCACCCCGGAAACCTCGGCCAGCTCCTCCAAAGTCTTGGGCAGATGATGCTTCCTAGAAATCAAGTAGATAATCGCAGCCACAACACTCTCAATTGAACGCCCCCGAACCAACCCTTTGTTGACTGCCTTCCTATACCACATGGCGCACTCCTCCTTAATGGTATTCGGAATGTTCATGTAGGCGCACATTCGGTCCAACTCGGGCAAAGCAATAGAAAGATTTCTCTGAACACTGTCAGACATCCTACTCCTCCGCTGCCACTTCCTCAAGCGATACAACTGCGCCTTACGTTCAGGCTGAATCGCCCCGCCCCTAATGTCCCGGTCATAACGGTCAATCTCAGTAGTAAGGCCCTTGTTCAGCTTTGCAAACTTCACCGGGCCGCCAGTCCTAGCCCTCTTGGACTTCTGCTCCTCGTCAAAAGCGCGCCACTCAGGCCCGAAGTCGAACATCTCATCCTCCAAAACGCTCCCGCATTTTCTGCAAAGGATTTCACCGTGTTTGTAGTCAGTCATCACGTCAGTGCTCTTACAAGAAGGGCAAACAGGCTTTGATCTTTCAGCCATTCTTCCGCCCCCAGGAAACCTGACAACCAGCAGACATCCTATTCAAATCAGAAAGCTTTACGACAACATAAGGCTTTTCAACATTACCTATCACATCAAAAACACGGCCGATTTTCCTGCCGCCAGCAGAGACAACGCAGCCAAAATCAGGAACATTTGCGGAAGATATCTCAACAACAGCTTGATTCCCAACATATGAAACAACCCTTCCAGACATGACCGCAGGCACCACAGACAAAACTACCTATTGTATTGGATTATGCCATATAAAAGTAGAGTGCAAAATGCCGAAAACGCTCGCAATCAAATTTATTAACCGAATCCTATCATCTTATTACAAGATGGAACTACTTGAAAAACTATGCAAGGCATCCGGAGTCTCAGGATTCGAAGACGAAGTCAGAGACATAATGATGGAAGAATTCAGGAAGGCGAAATGCGAGGTTTCTGTGGACAAGTTCGGAAACGTCATCGCCAAAAAAGGCAAAGGCAAGACGAAGATAATGCTCGCGGCCCACATGGACGAAGTCGGCCTCCTGGTAAAGCACATAAACAAAGAAGGCTACATAAACTTCGTAAAGATAGGCGGCATAGACGACCGAGTCCTTGTGAATAAAATCGTGAAAATAAAGACAAAATACCATATAACAGGAGGCGTCACCGGAGTAATAGGCATGAAACCGCCCCACCTGCAGAAGGAAAAAGAAGGTAAAGAAGTGATAAAATATGAGGACATGTTCATAGACATCGGGGTGAAAAACCAGAAGGAAGCCCAGAAGCTTGTGAGCATAGGAGATCCAGTGACCTTCACGCCCGAGTTTGAAATCCTGAACAAAGAAATCGTGTGCGGAAAAGCATTGGACAACCGCCTAGGCTGCTACGCATTGATAAGTATAATGCAAAACCTGCCGAAGATGAATGTGGAAGTCTATGCAGTCGGAACCACCCAAGAGGAGGTGGGCTTGAAAGGAGCGAGAGTTGCAGCATTCAAGATAAACCCAGACTACTGCATCGCGCTAGACGTTACGCTGGCAGGCGACACACCGCAGATAAAGGAAAGCGAGTCAAGCCTCAAGCTCGGGAAAGGCCCTGCAATAACCATAACCGAAGCCTCAGGGAGAGGAGTCATAACACACCCAAAGATAAAGGAGTTGATAATCAAAGCTGCCAAAAAAGGCAAAATCCCCTACCAGATGGACGTGCTTGAAGGCGGCATGACAGACGCAGCAATAGTCTACATGACCAGAGAGGGAATTCCCTCAGGAGCAATATCAATCCCGATGAGGTACACCCACGGCCCGGTAGGAGTCTTCAATGTAAACGACCTGAAGAACACGACAAAGCTTGCAGTCAACACACTCAAGGAGCTTGCAAGATGACTGGCTTAAAGAAAGCGGTTCTAAACACCACAGCCGTGACGGCAGGAGGACTGCTGTACGTGGGATTAAACTGGATCCCCATAATAGGCCCCCTAGCAGTGGGCTTTTTGGTTGGGTATACAGCAAAAGACGATCCACGCAACGGCTTCCGTCTGGGAGTCTATTCAGCAACATTTGGAGCATTTCTGCTTGCAGTGATACTAGGCAACTCCGGTTTGTTCAACACCACAGAAGCGGGCACACTATTGTCCATGCTAGTTGCCTGGATTCTTGTCATGTGGAATCTCGCAGGAATAATGCTTGCAGGATTGGGCGGAATTTTAGGTTCCTTGGTCGGACAGGCCAGAACAATGCTCGGGATGATACCCTCTGGCCTGAATATGATACCTTTTGGCATATCTTTTGGCATGCCAAAACCAAGAAGAGTTCTAAAGCTCCAGGCACCCCCCGGAGGGGAGGAAAAGAGGATAAAATTCAGGATATGCGAAAACTGCGGCTCAAGCAACCAAGAAGACAGCAAAACCTGTGAAAACTGCCGAAAGAAGCTTGGATAGAAGAATGAAAGAAACCTGGGAGTACATAAAAAAATCCAAAACCAAGATAATAATACTGGCAGCAGTATTCCTTCTGGGGGCGATGCTTGGCCTGTTAAGCTACCCGCAGATGAAGGAGCAGACCAAAGAAATCGCTGGAATGCTCAAAAACCTTGTTATCGGCGAAAGCAAACCACTGACCGCTTTGAAGATATTCCTGAAAAACCTTGAGGCCTCTTTTCTCGCACTAATCATTGGACCTACAATAATACTGCCACTGATTGTGGTCTTCTCAAACGGCTTTCTAACAGGCTTGATAGTGAACATGGCCAGGGAGAAGGG